>CATEYX010000032.1 GCA_949511925.1 Cryomorphaceae bacterium
AAATACGTTTTTACAATGGATCATAAAATGATTGCTAAGCAATTTCTGATAACAGGAATGTTTATGGCGGTTGTTGGAATGCTTATGTCTGCTATTTTTAGAGTGCAATTAGCCAATCCTGGTGAAAGCTCTATATTGTATAATTTACTTCCAGGGGCTTGGTTAAATGATTCAGGAGGCTTAAATCCTGATAAATATCTAGCTTTAGTTACTATGCATGGTACAATATTAGTTTTTTGGGTGCTGACTGCTGGGCTTTCAGGGACATTTGCTAATTTTCTTATCCCATTACAGATTGGAGCTAGAGATATGGCCTCAGGTTTTTTAAATATGCTATCATATTGGTTCTTCTTTATCGCTACAGTTGTATTGCTTAGTTCATTATTTGTTGAAACAGGACCTGCATCAGGAGGTTGGACAATCTACCCGCCACTTTCGGCACTTCCACAAGCAATCCCTGGATCTGGTACCGGTATGACATTATGGTTGATTAGTATTACTTTATTTGTTGTCGGCTCATTACTTGGTGGTTTAAATTACATTGTTACTATTTTAAATCTAAGAACTATAGGAATGACTATGCAACGCCTTCCACTTACAATTTGGGCTTTATTAATTACAGCTATACTTGGAGTACTATCATTTCCCGTTCTTTTGTCTTGTGGTTTATTACTAATTTTTGACAGATCATTTGGGACTAGCTTTTATCTTTCAGATATTATTATTGGTGGTGAAGCCCTACATAATGAAGGTGGAAGCCCAATATTATTTGAACATTTGTTTTGGTTTTTAGGTCATCCTGAAGTGTATATTATTTTGTTACCTGCATTGGGTATTGTTTCTGAGGTTATTGCTGTTAATTCAAGAAAACCTATTTTTGGTTATAAAGCAATGGTTGGTGCGTTATTATTAATTGCATTTCTATCATTTATTGTTTGGGGACATCATATGTTTATGACTGGAATGAATCCTTTCCTTGGCTCTGTCTTTACATTTACTACTTTACTTATTGCTATACCTTCAGCTGTAAAAGTATTTAATTATTTAGCAACTTTATGGAGAGGAAATATTCGCTTTACTCCGGCAATGTTGTTTGCTATTGGTACGGTTTCAGCATTTATTACGGGTGGTTTAACTGGTATTATTCTTGGTGATAGTGCTTTAGATATCAATGTACACGATACTTATTTTGTTGTAGGTCACTTTCATATTGTTATGGGTCTTTCTGCTATATACGGAATGTTTGCAGGGGTGTATCATTGGTTCCCTAAAATGTATGGAAGAATGATGAATAAAAATTTAGGATATCTGCACTTCTGGGGAACTTTTATTTGTGCTTATGGTGTGTTTTTCCCAATGCATTTTTTAGGATTAGCTGGTTTACCTAGAAGATATTACTCTAACTCGGCTTTCCCAATGTTTGATGGATTATCGGATATCAATGAGCTCATTACTTTCTTTGCATTAGCAGGAGCTATATTTCAAGTGTTTTTTCTTTTTAATTTCTTTTACAGTATATTCAAAGGAACAAAAGCAACTCAGAATCCATGGAAGTCAAACACTTTAGAGTGGACTACTCCTGTAGAAAGAATACATGGAAATTGGCCTGGAGAATTACCGGTTGTAACGCGTTGGGCATACGATTATTCAAAGCCAGGTGCTGATGAAGATTTCATTTTACAAACTGAGCCATTAAAAGAGGGGGAAATAGAACATTAATATGGATATAGTTTTAAGAAATACAGTTAAAAAACAGCTTTTATGGGTAGCATTAGTTTCTATATCAATGTTTTTTGCCAGCATGTTATCTGCATTTATAGTCGAAAAGGCTGACGTAGTAAATTGGAAAGTATTTATTCTTCCAGATCAGTTTGAAATAAGTACTGCAATAATTATTCTTAGTAGTTTTTTATTATTTTTCATCAAGCCACTACTTAAGAGGGAAAAGTCCATATTTGGTTTAGTTTTTATCGTTTTAATTCTAGGAATTTTATTTTCATATTTTCAAATAAAAGGGTGGCAACAATTAACTACTGAGGGTGTCTACTTAACAGGAGCTGGAAGTAATGTAGCAGGTTCTTTCTTATATATTTTAACTTTAACTCATCTATTGCATCTTGTTGGGGGACTGGTTGGGTTATGTATTAGCACTATTAAATCAAAACAGAATTTATATTCAATTAATAATTATTTGGGTTTAGAATTAACATCTATTTATTGGCATTTTTTAACTATACTTTGGATTATACTCTTTACTTTTTTAAAATTCTATTAAAATAATAAATTACAATTATGGATGAAGCATTAATAAAAGATCATAAGCCCGCATGGAAAGGAGGTGACTTACCTTACAAAGCAAGTTATGGAAAATTAATGATGTGGTTTTTCTTAATAACGGATACTTTGACATTTTCTGCTTTTTTGGCAGCTTATGGTTTTAGTCGTTTTAAGTATCAGGATAGTTGGCCAATAGCTGAAGATGTTTTTACACATTTCCCGTTTTTACACGGAGAACATCCTTTATTGTTTGTGGCACTAATGACTTTTATTCTTATCATGAGCTCGGTAACAATGGTATTGGCGGTAAATTATGGACATAAAATGGAGAAGAACAAAGTAATACTTTGGCTTTCGTTAACAATTGTAGGTGGAGCTATTTTCTTAGGATCTCAAGCATGGGAATGGAGTCATTTTATTCATGGTTTAGCTGGAGATGATGGTATATTTGTTCCCGCTACATTGATTAGTAACCCTTATGGGATGCCATTATTTGCTGATTATTTCTTCTTTATCACAGGTTTTCATGGCTTCCATGTATTTAGTGGAGTGGTTCTTTTAATTATACTTTTGATTAATGTAATTAAAGGAACTTATGAAAAAAGAGGACATTATGAGATGGTAGAAAAAGTAGGATTGTATTGGCATTTTGTTGATTTAGTTTGGGTATTTGTATTTACATTTTTCTACTTAGTATAATTAAAAAATAAATTATTATGGCAAGCGAAACAAAAGAAAACTGGTGGATTTGGAAGGTGTTTTGGATATTATTATTCATAACAGCATTTGAAGTTGCTCTTGGTATAATTAAACCATCATTTTTAGTAGATACAATCTTTTTAGGTACAAAATTATTAAATCATGTATTTATTATTTTAACTATTATAAAAGCAGCATATATAATTTTGCAATTTATGCACTTAGGTCATGAAAAGCAGACTTTAAAATGGACAATTTTATTACCGGCAATGGTATTGGTACCTTATTTGTTATTTATTATTTTGAGTGAAGGGGCGTATGCCTATTTAATGATATAAAAATTAACTCTTATGAAGTTAGAAAAAATAACTCTTCTTTTTTTATTATTGGTTTTACCCGCAATAATGTATTTTTATTTAACTAAGGGGTATAATAATTTTATCAAATTAGAAGTTATAGGGGAAGTGGATTATAGTATTGATGATTTTAGTTTTATCAATCAAGATAATGAAACCATTACTAATGATAGTTTGACAGGATCAATATATGTGGCCAATTTTTTCTTTACATCTTGCCCTTCTATTTGCCCAACAATGACGAGAAATATGTCATATTTACAAGATAAACTTAGTGTATTTCCTAATATCAGATTTTTATCTCATACCGTTGATCCGGTTAATGATACTCCTGAAAAGTTACGTAGTTATGTTAGTTTAATGCAACAAAAAAATATTAATATTGATTTATCTAATTGGGATTTTGTAACGGGAGATAAGGATAAATTATACCAATCAGCAGCAAACTATTTTGTTAATGCTAGCGTTGATTCATTAGCTCCTGGAGGATTTTTACATTCAGAATATTTTATTTTAATTGATAAACAGGGGAGAGTTAGATCAGGAATTGATAAAAATGGAAATGCTGTTGGGGCTTATGATGGTACTAATGAAGTGCAGATGAAGGACCTGATTAATGATATTAATGTTCTAATGGCGGAATACAAAAGACCTTTGAAAAATGATAAAGATTAAATTATTATTTATAGTAGTTTTAATGACTTGTATCCAATCTATTAGCATTGGACAATGTGCAATGTGTAAGGCTGTTGTGGAGGCTAATTTGAAATCTGGAGACACTAAAGCTGCAGGTTTAAATGATGGTATTTTGTTTCTAATGTCTATGCCTTATATTGCCGTTTTCCTTTTTGCATTATTCTTCTATTTACAGAAAAGAAAAACGCAGACTGCTTAATTCTTTTCCTTTTTCAAAAACTTCTTTTCCTTTTTCTAGCAACACACCTCTTTTCTATATCTATAGTGATGGTACTGTGGAGAAAAGGATAATTGTAGAATAAAGCTAACTAGCTTCTTAACGCAATACTCAATTCTTTCAATTGTGCTTCATTAATATCGGATGGAGAATCAATCATCACATCTCTACCTGAATTGTTTTTTGGGAATGCGATAAAATCACGAATGCTTTCTTGCCCACCCATTATCGCACATAAACGGTCAAATCCAAAGGCAACACCTCCGTGTGGTGGCGCTCCATACTCAAAGGCTTCCATCAAAAATCCGAATTGTTCTTTTGCCTGTTCTTCACTAAACCCTAAATGCTTAAACATAAGTTGTTGCAAAGCTTTATCGTGTATTCTTATACTTCCACCACCTATCTCATTTCCGTTCATAACAAGGTCATAAGCATTGGCACGTACTGCTGCTGGGTCAGTGTCTAGTTTTGAAATATCTTCTGGCTTTGGTGAGGTAAACGGGTGGTGCATGGCATGGTATCTTTCACTGTCTTCATCCCACTCTAATAAAGGGAAATCCAACACCCATAATGGAGCAAACACTTCTGGATTTCTAAGTCCTAATTCTTCTGCTAAGTGTAGTCGCAAAGTCCCTAAAGCTTTTCTGGTTTTTTCTGTATCTCCTGCCATTATTAAAAGCAAATCTCCTTTTTCACATCCTGCTTTTTCGGCCCAAGCATTTCTAGCATCTTCATCAAAAAACTTATCTACTGTCGATTTTGATGTTCCATCTTCATTATATTTGCAATAGATAAGTCCTGTTGCTCCAACCTGTGGAGTTTTAACAAAATTTACTAAGGCATCTAATTGTTTTCTTGTGTAGTTGGCACATCCTTTTGCATTTATCGCAACTACAAGTTCTGCATTATCAAAAACCCCAAAATCTTTTCCTTGGCATAGGTCATTCATTTCTACAAACTGCATGTCAAAACGAATATCTGGTTTGTCCGAACCATAGAGCTTCATTGCAGTATCATAAGTCATCCTTGGAAATTCATTCAGCTCAACTCCCTTTACTTCTTTTAGTAAATGGCGAGTTAATCCTTCAAACATATTCAGGATATCTTCTTGTTCAATAAATGACATTTCACAATCAATCTGAGTAAATTCTGGCTGACGATCGGCACGCAAATCTTCATCTCTAAAACACTTTACAATTTGATAATATTTATCAATTCCACCCACCATAAGCAATTGCTTAAAAGTTTGTGGCGATTGTGGTAATGCGTAAAACTGCTTTTCATTCATTCTACTTGGTACTACAAAATCCCTTGCTCCTTCAGGAGTTGACTTTATTAAGTAAGGCGTTTCCACCTCAATAAACCCTTGCTTGTCTAAGTAATTTCGTGTTGCTTTCGACACCTGATGTCTTAGCAGTAAGTTTTCTTTTATGGGGGTTCTTCTAATATCAAGGTAACGATACTTCATGCGTATTTCGTCCCCACCATCCGTTTCGTTTTCAATCGTAAAAGGAGGTGTTTTTGATTTATTTAGTATTGTAAGTGCACTAATCTCAATTTCAATTTCTCCTGTTGGAATGTTCTTGTTTTTACTTTCTCTTTCTACAACTTTTCCTGTTATCTGAATCACAAATTCACGTCCTAATTTTCTAGCATCAACACAAAGTTCAGCATTTACATCCATGTTAAAGGCCAATTGTGTAATTCCGTATCTATCACGCAAATCTACAAAAGTCATTCCTCCTAAATCTCGTGTTTTTTGCACCCATCCGCTTAGGCTTACTTCTTGGTTAACATTTGTAATGTTTAATGTGCCGCAATTGTGTGTTCTTAACATCTTATAATTATTAGCTTGCGAAATTACAAAACAAAATGTGGTTTAGGTATCTTTGCCTTAT
>CATEYX010000033.1 GCA_949511925.1 Cryomorphaceae bacterium
AATCTCGCTCTCATAGGAGCTGTTAGCAAGCCTGAACGGGTTGTTGCTCCAATTAAAGTAAAAGGATTTAAATTAATTTGGACTGTTCTCGCATTAGGTCCAGATTCTATCATTATATCAATTTTATAATCTTCCATTGCAGAATAAAGGTATTCTTCAACAATAGGGCTAAGTCTATGTATTTCATCGATAAAAAGAACGTCTCTAGGTTCTAGATTCGTTAATAGCCCTGCCAGATCTCCTGGTTTGTCTAAAACAGGTCCTGAAGTTACTTTTAAATTAACACCGAGTTCATTTGCTAAAATATGTGCTAAGGTAGTTTTCCCAAGTCCTGGTGGACCATGAAAAAGTGTGTGATCTAAAGCGTCAGATCTTTGATTACACGCTTCTACAAAAACTTTTAAATTATCTAAAATCTGATCTTGACCTGCAAAATCATCAAAAGAAAGGGGTCTTAACGCTTTGTCAACTTCTAATTCTTCACCTGAATAGTTGGAGTCGCTAGGATCTAGATTTTCATTCATTAAATCAAAGGTAAGCAAAAAGGCAAACCCTTATTTAATAAATAAGTTAGATAATTTAATGTTCTGTTTCTATTTCGTTTACTCCTAATGGAGTTGTTTGGGGAACAAAATCTACTTCATGACCTGGCTTACTATAATCATAAGGCCATCTATGAACGTGTGGAATTTCTCCATGCCAATTTCCGTGCATGTGATCAACAGGTGATGTCCATTCAAGAGTAGTGGATTTCCATGGATTCATTTCTGCTTTTTTTCCAAAAAACATACTAGATATGAAGTTATATAAAAATACTAATTGAGCAGCTCCTGCTAATAGTGCAAAAACGGTAATAACTACATTAATATTTGCTAAATCATCAAAATATGGAAAAGCAGTATTAGTATAATACCTTCTAGGGAGTCCAGCCATTCCTATAAAATGCATAGGAAAAAATACTCCGTAAGCTGCAATTGCAGTTACCCAAAAGTGAATGTATCCTAAGTTTTTGTTCATCATTTTTCCAAATAATTTGGGAAACCAATGGTAAACTCCAGCGAATAGTCCATATAAAGCAGAAATACCCATTACCAAATGAAAGTGGGCAACTACAAAGTAAGTATCGTGAATATTAATATCTAAAGTACTATCTCCTAAAATGATTCCTGTTAAACCTCCAGTTATAAAAGTTGAAACTAAACCAATTGAAAAAAGCATAGCAGTGTTAAATTGTAGATTGCCTTTCCAAAGAGTTGTTATGTAATTAAAAGATTTAACAGCAGATGGTATAGCTATTAAAAGGGTTGTAAATGTAAAGACTGAACCTAAAAAAGGATTCATACCTGAAATAAACATATGATGACCCCAAACAACTGTAGATAAAAATGCTATCGCCAAAATTGAAGCAACCATTGCTCTATATCCAAAAATTGGTTTTCTAGAGTTGGTAGCAATAATTTCTGATGTAATACCGAGTGCGGGTAAAAGTACAATGTAAACTTCTGGATGACCTAAGAACCAAAATAAATGTTCAAATAAAACAGGAGATCCTCCTTGATAATGCAAAACTTCACCCTGAACGAAAATATCAGATAAAAAGAAAGAAGTTCCAAAACTTCTGTCCATAATTAATAATAAAGCAGCAGATAATAAAACAGGAAATGAGATAACTCCAATTATAGCTGTTACAAAAAAAGCCCATATCGTTAAAGGAAGTCTAAACATAGACATTCCTTTTGTTCTTAAATTAACAACCGTAACTATATAATTTAATGACCCTAACAAAGATGAGGCAACAAAAATAGCCATAGAGATGAGCCAAAGAGTCATTCCCATTCCTGATCCAGGTTGAGCTTGAGGAAGTGCACTTAAAGGCGGGTAAATTGTCCACCCTGCAGCTGCGGGTCCAGCTTCAACGAACAAAGAAGCTAGCATTATCATACTAGAAAGAAAGAACAACCAAAAAGAAATCATATTTAAAAGACCGGAAGCCATATCTCTAGCTCCAATTTGTAGAGGTATTAATAAATTACTAAATGTCCCACTAAGACCTGCAGTTAAAACAAAAAACACCATAATAGTACCATGTATAGTAACAAGGGCTAAATAAATATTAGGATCCATTACTCCCTCAGGAGCCCAATCACCTAAAAATATATCAAATACAGCAAAAGACTGTTCAGGCCAAGCTAACTGTAACCTGAACAATAATGACATTGCTACTCCAATGAAGCCCATAAACAAAACACCAACAATCAGGTATTGTTTAGCAATCATTTTGTGATCTTGACTAAAAATATATTTAGTTATAAAAGTTTCTTTATGATGATCATGGTGATCATCATGACCAGAATTAGAAATATTTGTAGCTGCTGACATATTATTTTATTGAATTATTTCAGAAAATGTTTGCTGTTGAGCTTTCCATTTATTATAATCTTTTTCAGATTCTACTACTATTTTCATTTGCATATTATAGTGGGAAGTTCCACAAATTTTTGCGCATAGCAATAAGTAGTCAAATTGATAAGGATCTAGAGTTTCTTCCCCTTTAGAAATCAGCTCCTGACTTTTATCGTATCTAATTTTATTAATTCTATTAACCTTGGCTACTACATCGGAATTTTGTCTCATATCTTCAGTAGTAATTGTTGGTGTAAAAGAAAATTCTGTAATCATTCCAGGAACACAATTCATTTGAGCCCTAAAGTGAGGCATATATGCTGAATGTAGAACATCTTGAGACCTCATTTTAAAAATTACCTTTCTATTAACAGGCAAATGAAATTCTTGAGTAACAACAAAATCATCCATTCCATTTGGATCAGAAGAGTCAATTCCAACAGAATTTTTACCATCAAAATCATTTAAAAACCTAACATTAGCGTCTCCTAAAACATTATCCTCTCCTCCATATCTTGCCTTCCAGTTCCATTGCTGTGCATATAATTCAATTACTAAATCATTTTCGTCATCTTCACTGAAATTCATGATTTGTCCCCAAGTAACCATTCCATAAATAATTAAAACAAAAAATATAATAGCAGGAATAACTGTCCAAACTAATTCTAATTTATTGTTGTGGGTAAAAAAATAAGCTTTTCTATTATTTATTCCCCTGTACTTAAAGGCAAAGTAATGCAAAACAGCCTGAGTTAAAGTTTGTGCAAATAAAATTATTGCAAAAGAAACCCAAAGTAATGTATCGTATTTTTCTCCATGTTCTGATGCTGATTCAGGAAGAAGAACTTTGGTATAAGCCCAAAAACAATATATCGTAACCACATATATAAAAACCAAAAAAGCAAACATTAACTTACCGTTAAGGTCATTATCTTTTTCATTTGCTATCTGCGAATCATCTTTTTTTAGTCCCATGTGGGACAATTCAAATATTTTGGTGATCTGCCAAATAGCTACACCAGTTAAAATTAAAATCGTTATTGTTAGTAATACTGTCATTTAAAAAAATTAATACTCGAATTTTTCACTTTCTTTAATTAGCGGATCTCCGGATGGCTCTAAAGGGACTTTTGAAAGACTATTAAAAACCACATAAATAAATAATCCGCTAAAAAATAAAATCCCTGATATTTCTGG
>CATEYX010000034.1 GCA_949511925.1 Cryomorphaceae bacterium
AGTCTTAACAATTTTCTCAGCTGATTGATCTACTAAAGTATGATCAAACGATTTTAATTTTATTCTAACTTTCTGTGCCATAGCTATATTAATTATTCTCCTTTAATTTTCTTAATTACTTCTTCTGAAATATTTTTTGGTGCTTCAATAAAATCAAAAAATTCCATTGTAGATGTTGCTCTACCAGACGTAATTGTTCTTAAATCCGTAATGTATCCAAACATTTCTGACAATGGTACTTTTGCAGTTACAACTTTCGCACCTGCTTTATCATCCATCCCTTCAACTTGTCCTCTTCTTCTATTTAAATCTCCAATTACATCTCCCATATTTATCTCAGGAGTAATAACTGATAATTTCATAATTGGTTCAAGAATCTTAGGAGAAGCTAATTTAGCTGCAGACTTAAATGCAATCTTAGCACATAATTCAAATGATAATGCATCAGAATCCACATCATGGTAAGAACCGTCATACAATCTTACTTTCATTGTATTCAATGGGAAGCCAGCTAATACACCATTAACCATGGCCATTTTAAATCCTTTTTCAACTGAAGGAATAAATTCTTTTGGAATATTACCCCCTTTAATTGCATTTTCAAACTGAAGACCTTCACCTTCAAATTCAGCATCAACTGGAGATAATTCAAATTTTATATCAGCAAATTTACCTCTACCACCAGATTGTTTTTTAAATATCTCTCTGTGATCAACTGCACTAGTAATTGCTTCTTTGTATGCTACCTGAGGAGCGCCTTCATTACATTCAACTCCAAATTCTCTTTTTAATCTATCCATGATAATTTCCAAGTGCAACTCACCCATTCCTGAGATAATTGTTTGCCCTGAATCTTCATCAGTCTTAACTGTAAATGTAGGATCCTCTTCAGCTAATTTCCCTAAAGAAACTCCTAATTTATCTAAATCCTTTTGAGTTTTTGGCTCAATAGCAATACCAATTACTGGGTCCGGGAAATCCATAGATTCCAATACAATAGGATTTTTTAAATCACATAAAGTATCTCCAGTTTTAATATCTTTAAATCCTACTAAAGCTGCAATATCTCCAGCCTCTAAACTATCAATTTGATTTTGCTTATTTGCATGCATCTGATAAATACGAGAGATTCTCTCTTTTTTACCAGTTCTTGTATTCAAGATAAAAGTACCTTGATTCAACACTCCTGAATACGCTCTTGTAAAACATAAACGACCTACGTAAGGGTCAGTTGCAATTTTAAAAGCTAAGGCAGCAAAAGGAGCTTCAACAGAAGGCTTTCTACTTTCCTCAGCATCAGTATCAGGGTTTACCCCAATAATTGACTCAACATCAAGAGGAGAAGGTAAAATTTCCATTACCATATCCAACATTGCTTGTACACCTTTATTTTTAAATGCAGAACCACACATCATAGGAATTACCTTCCCAGAAATAGTAGCTTCTCTTAAAGCTGCTAAAATCTCAGCTTCAGTTAATGAATTTTCATCTTCAAAATATTTCTCCATTAAAGACTCATCAAATTCAGCAACAGCTTCTAACAACTTGCCTCTGAACTCTCTTGCTTCATCAATAATATCTGCAGGAATCTCAACTTCTTCAAAAGTCATTCCATGATCGTCTTCATTCCAAACAATACCTTTAAAGTTGATTAAATCAACAACACCCTTAAAGTTTTCCTCTGCTCCAATTGGTATTTGCAAAGGCAATGCATGAGAACCTAACATCTCTTTTACTTGACGACAAACATTTAAAAAGTCAGCACCTTGACGATCCATCTTATTTACAAAACCAATTCTTGGCACATTGTAATTGTCAGCTAATCTCCAGTTCGTTTCTGATTGAGGTTCAACACCATCAACAGCAGAAAATAAGAAAACTAAACCATCTAATACTCTTAGTGATCTATTTACTTCAACTGTAAAATCTACGTGACCAGGGGTATCAATAATATTTACATGATAATCAGTCCCTCTATATCCCCAAGTTAAAGTAGTAGCTGCAGAAGTAATCGTGATTCCTCTTTCTTGTTCTTGTTCCATCCAATCCATTGTAGCGGCACCATCATGAACCTCTCCAATTTTATGAGAAACTCCTCCGTAGTAAAGAATTCTTTCTGTAGTAGTGGTTTTTCCAGCATCAATATGAGCTGCAATACCAATATTTCTTGTGTAATTTAAATCTCTAGCCATTTCTTATTAAAATCTAAAGTGTGAAAATGCCTTATTTGCTTCTGCCATTCTATGCACATCTTGTTTCTTCTTATAAGCAGTACCTTCCTCCTTAAAAGCAGCCATCAATTCTGCAGACAACTTTGCATCCATAGTCTTCTCATTTCTTTTTCTTGCAGCAGTAATCATCCACTTCATTCCTAAAGAAACTCTTCTATCCTCTCTTACAGGATGAGGAATTTGGAAAGTTGCCCCTCCAATTCTTCTTGACCTTACTTCAACATGAGGCATTACATTCTCTAGTGCTTTTTCAAACACTACTAATGCTTCTTCCTCTTCAATTTTAGCCGCAATACTATCTAAAGCGGTATAAAATACTTTAAATGCAGTATTCTTTTTACCGTCTAACATTAGATTATTTACAAACCTTGTTACAGTTACACTACCGAACTTTGGGTCTGCTAATAAAATTCTTTTCTTGGCTTTTTTCTTTCTCATTACTTATTATGTATTATTTCTTAGGTTTCTTAGCCCCATATTTTGAACGTCTCTGAGTTCTCTCACTCACTCCAGAAGTATCTAAAGCACCTCTAACTATGTGATACCTTACTCCAGGTAAATCTTTTACTCTTCCACCTCTGACTAACACTACAGAGTATTCTTGAAGATTATGTCCTTCACCTCCAATGTAAGCATTTACTTCATTACCATTTGTCAATCTCACCCTTGCAACTTTTCTAAGAGCAGAGTTTGGTTTTTTAGGTGTTGTCGTATAAACCCTAGTACATACTCCCCTTCTTTGAGGGCAGCTTTTTAAGGCTAACGATTTACTTTTTTTCTGTATATTGGTCCTTCCTTTTCTTACTAATTGTTGTATTGTTGGCATATTATATCTTTACTAAAATGGGCGGCAAATATAGTAATTTATTGATCAAAACTGAAATCACATTCATTTTTTTTCACCTATTTTTAAATCCTGATTTTATTCTAACAAACAGGTATTAATATTTCTCCTTTTTAAGTCAAATTTTTCACCCAATAAAAAAGGCACTAAACAAATAGCACCTTTTTTCTTTTTTGGGTTTGTATTTTTATTTTATAATCAATTTATAGATTACTTTTTCTTTCTGTTCCACTTCAATTTCTATAAAGTAGATACCACTTGCTTTATTTTCTCTTTTTAGAATATGTTTATCTGTGTCTGTAACATTATGTTCCTCTATTAATTTACCAAACACATCAACTAACTTAATACTTGCCTGCTTTACCTTTTTCCCAAAATCAACTGTCGTCTCTTTTCTAAATGGATTAGGATAAATACTTAAAGCTACACCAGAAGATAACTGACCAATACTCGTCCCAATATATTCAAAGATATTTGACTCTACAATACATCCGTTTCCATCAGTTACAACAACATAATAAGATCCATAATTAGCAACAGTATACGTTATAGCACTACCTATTGATATAAGTGGATTAGCCTGCTCTCTCCAAGAGTATGAAAAAGGAAGTGTACCCCCTGATGGAGTACCTGCAGTTAATACATATGAATTCTCCGTAATATTTACACTTAATGCTTGTGGCTCTGTTATACTATAAGTAAACTCACGCTCACAACTATTACCATCTGTAACTATTAGCGTGTAACTATCAGCACTTAAATTACTCGCTAATATAGTTGTTTGACCTGAACTCCAAATATAACTATAAGGAGGTATTGTTCCAGAAGAAGAAGCTAATATGCTACCCGTACTTTCCCCATAACAATCTACAGGCTCTATTGTAACAGTATTC
>CATEYX010000035.1 GCA_949511925.1 Cryomorphaceae bacterium
GAAAAAGCGAGCAGCTCTTAAATCCTGATATACATGGTATTGCACCACATAGAGTTTACCTGGTTTCACTACAGCATTACCTGTACATACTTTCTGTTGCACTTGTCCATACCTTACGGCAGATGGGCATTACCCATTATGTTGCTCTATGGTGTCCGGACTTTCCTCTTCAATAAATTGAAGCGATAGCATCAGTAATTACCTCTGCAAAAGTAATTAATAGACATTAGATACTAGAGTATTAAATTAATTACTTTTGCCAACATGAAATTTACACTATTGAAGGAGGATGCGCATTCTAAAGCAAGGTTAGGAGAAATGGAGACTGCACATGGTAAAATAAAGACTCCAATCTTTATGCCAGTAGGTACAGCAGGAACAGTAAAAGGAATACATCAGCATGAACTTTTAGAAGATACTTTAGCACAAATTATTCTAGGAAATACCTATCATCTTTACTTACGACCAGGACTTGATATTATTGAAGGAGCAGGAGGATTACATAAATTCATAGGCTGGGAGAAACCTCTACTTACTGATAGTGGAGGATACCAAGTTTATTCACTTTCAGATAGAAGAAAAATTACAGAGAAAGGGGTTAAATTTCAATCTCATATTGATGGAAGCTCTCACTTTTTCACTCCTGAATACGCAATAGATATACAAAGAACAATTGGTGCAGACATCATCATGGCTTTTGATGAATGTACACCCTACCCGTGCGAATATGATTATGCAAAAAAATCAATGCACATGACGCATAGATGGCTAAAAAGGTGTTGTGATCGCTTTGATACAACAGAAGGTAAATACGGATACGAACAAACTTTTTTTCCAATTGTACAAGGGAGTGTCTATAAAGATTTGCGCCTGCAGTCAGCTGAAAAAATTGCAAGTTTTGAAAGAGATGGAAATGCTATTGGGGGCCTTTCAGTAGGTGAACCTCATGATATGATGTACGAAATGACAGACATAGTCTGTTCAGTACTTCCATGGAATAAACCAAGGTATTTGATGGGCGTAGGAACACCAAGGAATTTGCTTGAAAACATTGCTCTTGGTGTAGATATGTTTGACTGTGTTATGCCAACTAGAAACGCAAGAAATGGAATGCTTTTCACATCAGAAGGAACCATGAATATGAAAAATAGAAAGTGGGCTGACGATTATAGTCCTCTTGACCCAAATGGAACTTCATTTGTAGACAACACTTATACAAAATCTTATGTGCGTCATCTGTTTGCAAGCAATGAACTGCTAGCAAAACAGATTGCTACTTTACACAATATCCGTTTTTATTTATGGTTAATGGAACAGGCACAAAAACAAATAGAAGAAGGAACATTTACAGCCTGGAAAAATCAGATGGTTAAAAAACTAGATGTCAGATTATAAATGAATAAACTAGATTGGTATATTGTTAAGAAATTCTTGGGTACATTCTTTTTTACCCTAGCTTTGATATTACTGATTGTTATCGTTTTTGACATTTCAGAAAAAATAGATGACTTTTTGGAAAGTGAAGTGACAATAAAATCCATAATTATGGATTACTACCTAAACTTCATTCCTTATTTCGGCAATCTATTTAGCCCACTCTTTATTTTTATTTCAGTTATCTTTTTCACTTCCAAAATGGCAAATGATACTGAAATAATTGCCATATTCAATAGTGGCATGAGCTTTAAACGGTTGCTAAAACCTTTTATGATATCTGCAGTAGTGTTAGGAGCTTTATCTTTTGTATTAGGAAACTTCATCATCCCCTCTTCCAATAGTGAAAGGATTAATTTTGAAAACAAATACCTGAAAAATAAACGCTATTCTCGTGCTAAGAACATTCATATGCAGATACAACCCGGGCAATATATTTATATGGAAAGCTTCAATTCTACAAGAAATATAGGTTATAAATTTACTTTGGAAAATTTTAATAATGGAAAGTTAGTGTCAAAATTAAAGTCCGACTACATACAATACGACACGCTTAGCCACAAATGGACAATTAACAAATATGAAGTTAGAGAGTTTAGTAATAATGGTGAGATAATAAGCAATGGTGCTAGTATTGATACTTCCCTTAACCTTAGCCCTCATGATTTTACAAAACGGAAAAGCTTAGTTGAAACCATGAATATGTTTGAACTAAATGACTATATAGCAGATGAAGAACTTAAAGGAAGTGAACAACTTGTTTATCATCAAATAGAAAAACACAAGAGGGTTGCCTTTCCTTTTGCAGCAATTATACTTACCCTTATTGCGGTGGCTATTGCTAGTAGAAAAACCAGAGGAGGAATTGGTATACATTTAGGAATAGGAATACTAATTGCATTTACTTATATTCTGTTTATGCAAGTGAGTACTACTTTTGCAACCAACAGTAACCTAGCTCCTGGACTAGCTGTTTGGATACCCAACCTTTGCTATATGGTTTTGGCTGGTGTACTGCTTTATAAAGCATCAAAGTAAATAACCATATCAACTCTTTTCTAGAAACTACAATAATCTACATATGATAATGATTTTTATAGTCTAGTAATTGATTCAAATAAACTCGTAACAGATACGTATATTATTGGTCGTGAAGTATGGCTTCACTAAATTCATAAAGAAATAAAAAACCTCCCAATTGGGTGGTTTTCTATAATATTAATTAATATAATCTATTATCTACCTAAATGTAATGCAATACCAAGATTAAAAGTCATTCCTGACATATTAATCTTTAAATCTTCTAAATTTCCAGAACTATTCATATAACCATCCTCTATAGTAACACTAGACATAGCGTAGCCCACTGAAGGATTTAATGAAATGTTATCAGATAAAGAAATAGCATAACCTGCACCAAACTGTAAAATACTCATAGGGCTTGAATCATCAACTGTTACGGTAGGATTTCCAGTTGATTCTGATTTATTTGAAGTAGACGTAGAGCCAAAACCATAAGCAGTTTGTAACCAAACACCTGATTCTCCAAAATAATACCTAACAGATGGACCAATCACCATTGTACTCTCCGTTGATTTATCTAAAGATGAATAACCTGAATTCGAATCTTCCTGAGTTGTACTTTCTGATTTATTAGAAAACATTAAGCCAATTGCTAATCCATCTGCAACAAAATACGCCCCCATAAGCTTAATCTCCATACTACTTGACTTTAATGAATTATCATCATCCCATGCATCACTAGGATCCATACCTGTAACTCCTTGTGATGCAAAATCAAAGCCTGTAGCTCCAGAAAGCAAGAAAGTACCTGCTTCTGTTTCTGCTTGTGCAAATACTCCTACACTTAAAAGTGTCACACACATAATTGTAAATATTTTTTTCATATTAAATGTTTTAATTTTGCATACTCTATTTAATTGGTTTTCAGCATCCCCTGACTGTAAATATACAAAAAATAATTAACTGACTTATCCGTATAAATACTGATAGAATACTACTTCACATAAAACTCATTAAATATTTAAAACCAATACACTATAAATATCTAAATAATTTTAAGTCATTTTAAAGAATAACTACTCAAAGTTAATTCAGATAATTATCTAAAATAAGTTTGATTCACTGTACTCGCAATGCCATAAAAAAACCGAGCATTTGCTCGGCCTTAATTTATCATCTCAACTCTAAAAAAATATATTAATCTCTTTTTAGTTTACGGTACTTAATACGCTTAGGAGAAATATCACCCAATCTTTTTTTACGGTTTTCCTCATAATCAGAATAACCACCCTCAAAATATACAACATTAGAATCTCCCTCAAAAGCTAAGATATGCGTACAAACCCTATCCAAAAACCATCTATCGTGAGAAATAATTACAGCACAACCCGCAAAATTATTTAATCCTTCTTCCAATGACCTTAAAGTATTTACATCCAAATCATTAGTTGGCTCATCAAGTAAAAGTACATTTGCTTCTTGCCTTAAAGTTAAAGCTAAGTGCAAACGATTACGCTCTCCACCTGAAAGAACACCTATTTTTTTGTTTTGATCAGCACCATTAAAGTTAAACTTAGCCACATACGCCCTAGAGTTCATTAACTTTCCGCCAACATTTACCTGTTCCAATCCTCCAGTAATTTGTTCCCAGATTGTTTTTTCCATATCAATATCGGCATGCTGCTGATCCACATAAGCAATCTTTACTGTTTCCCCAACCTTAAAAGTACCTGAATCAGCAGCTTCTTGCTCCATTATCATACGAAACAAAGTTGTTTTACCAGCCCCATTAGGACCAACAATACCAACAATACCTGCTGGAGGTAATTTGAAGTCTAAGTTTTCATACAACAACTTATCACCAAAGGCCTTACTAACTTTTTCAGCATCAATTACATTTGTACCTAACCTTGGTCCTGGTGGAATATATAATTCGATTTTATCTTCTTTCTGCCTACCCTCATCACCTAATAGCTTTTCATAATTATCTAAACGCGATTTTGATTTCGTACGCCTTCCTTTTGGTGACATACGCACCCATTCCAACTCACGCTCTAATGTTTTTCTTCTTTTGCTTTCTGTCTTTTCCTCTCTAGCTAATCGTTTTGTTTTTTGTTCCAACCATTCAGAATAATTACCTTCCCAAGGAATACCCTCACCTCTATCCAGCTCTAAAATCCAACCCGCTACATTATCCAAGAAATATCTATCGTGAGTGATGGCAATTACAGTTCCTTTATATTCCGAAAGATGTTGTTCTAACCACAATACGGATTCTGCATCCAAGTGATTGGTAGGTTCATCCAATAATAAGATTTCTGGTTCTTGCAATAACAAACGACAAAGAGCAACTCTTCTTCTTTCACCTCCTGAAAGTACTGAAACCTGAGCATCTGGTTCAGGACACCTTAAGGCATCCATAGCAATGTTAAGTTTCGTGTCAATATTCCAAGCATCAAGGGCTTCAATCTTATCTTGCAACACACCTTGTTCTTTCATCAACTTTTCCATCTTGTCAGCATCCTCATAGTTTTCAGGCAAGCCAAAAGCATCATTTATTGCGTTGTAATCCGATAAGGCATCAACTGCTTCTTGCATTCCTTCTTTCACAATTTCAATTACCGTTTTACTTTCATCAAGCTTTGGTTCTTGCTCCAAATAACCAACATTATAGCCATCCGAGAAAGTTACATCTCCTTGAAATGATTTTTCAACACCTGCAATAATCTTTAACAGTGTAGACTTACCAGAACCATTTAAACCTATAATACCAATTTTAGCACCATAAAAAAAAGAAAGGTGAATATTCTTTAAAACTTGTTTATTGTTATTGTTGTAGGACTTAGAAAGCCCTGACATTGAAAAAATTATTTTCTTATCGTCTGACATATTTTATTATTTTTAGCGTTACAAAAGTAATTATTAAATCCCTTATAATTTAAAAGATGAAAAAAAGTATCGGAATCGCAATACTCTTAATTGTTATAGGAGTTATTTTCTTATTAGACAACCTTGATTATGTAAATATTTCAGTAGCTGAACTCATAAGAACCTAATGGCCTGTTATCCTTATTTGGATGGGGATTGAAAAATTAATGCGTGATTTGAAATAATCTTCCCTGCATAGCTTCTCTTTCTTCCAATCTTTTTTCGACTAAGTGCTTTACTTCAAAATTTTTCAATCCGTATTTTGGATGGATTAACATTCTAGCCGGTGATTCACTAAAAAAGCGTTCAATAATAATCTCAGGTTTTAGTTTTTCCACAAAATCAACTACAAAATCAATATATTCGTCCAATTCCATAAAAGTAAACATCTCCGGTGTTTTTTTGAACTGAACCGCCATCATAGTATGTTTTACAATTTGTAAATGATGAATCTTAAGCGTATTTATAGGTAATTGTGAAACCATCTTTGCATGATTCATCATATCATCTTTTGTCTCTCCGGGCAACCCTAGAATAAGATGCCCTCCTAAATGCAAACCTCTACCATCAGCTCTTTTAAAAGCATCAATTGCTTCCTCATGAGTTTGACATCTATTAATTGCCTCTAAAGTTTCGTTTTTTGTAGATTCTAAACCAAACTCTAGTTTTATAAAATTCCCAGCTGCAGCTAATCCCTCAAGATAATCCAATACCTCATCTTTTATACAATCAGGACGAGTAGCCACTACTAAACCGATTACATCTTCATGATCCAAAGCCTCTTCATACATTTTCTTTAAATCGGCAAGGGGTGCATAAGTATTGGTAAAAGCTTGAAAATAAGCTAAGTATTTTTGAGTTTTATATTTTTTAGAAAAGAATTCTATCCCCTCATTAATCTGTTGTTTTATGGGTTTAATGGGCTTACAATAATCAGGATTGAAAGTATTATTATTGCAGTAGGTACAACCACCTACACCTTTTGTCCCATCTTTATTAGGACAAGTAAAGCCAGCATCAATGGACACCTTTTGTACTCTCGTATTAAATTTTCTTCTGATAAAAGAAGAGAAATCGTTATAGCGTTTTTCTGTTTGCATATTATTGCAAAAATAGGACTTTATCAACAACAAACACTCGCAATTTTCGTATTAAGAAAAGAATCATTAAGTTTGTCTCGGTATTAAATTAAATGGCAGAAAAAAAACAATCTTCTTTTGAAAAAGTTGGCTATATGAAACAGTTGCCAACTAATGCTGACATAAGCGATTATGAAAGTATTTTAGTGAAAAATAATGAAGGAAAATTCACTACACTCTATCGTAAAATAGTTGAAGAAAGAAAATATGATGATACAACTAACTTTAGTGAGAGTTGGGATGTATTTAACTCTTTACTCTAAGATTTGTTTTTTCGCTTTTGCAAGAGATCATTCATCACCTCTATCTTGTTACTTACTGTTGTTACAAATAGGAAAGGCATTAAAGCATGTAACAATGCTTGACAACTCATCAATAATAGTTTAAAAGAAAAAGTTAATGCCTTTTTCATATGTTGCAAATAAGTTTCACTTACCTGAGTAGGATGTTCTGTAAATATATTCATTTTTAGAGTATTTCGGATAAAGTGAAAGTTTCTTTTAAGCGAACACCTCTATCAGTTTGTTCTACTGTGCAACATTCACTGTAGTTATCGTGCTGTAAATATATAACATATTTTTGCTCTGCAGCTTGTTTTAAGAACTTTTCCTTTTCCGTTAGAGTAAGTAGTGGCCTGGTATCATAACCCATGACATAAGGTAATGGAATGTGACCTGTACTAGGCAACAAATCAGCAGCAAAAACAATAGTTTTATCCTTGTAAGTTATGTGAGGTATCATCTGAGCCTCAGTATGTCCATTCACAAAAAGGGTTTTAAAATTATTAAACAAATCCTCTTCTTCTTCCACAAAGTTAAGATGCCCAGCCTCTTGTATTGGGATGATGTTATCTCTTAAGAAAGAAGCTTTCTCTCTATTATTTGGTTCTGTCGCCCATTGCCAATGCTGTTTATTGCTCCAATATTTTGCATTTTTGAACGTCATTTCAAAATTTGTTCTGTCTTTATTCCACTTTACACTACCACCACAATGATCAAAATGCAAATGAGTTAAAAATACATCCGTAACATCATCAGCTGAAAAACCATGTTTAGCTAATGAAGAGTGTAAGTTTACATCTCCATGTAAATAATAATGTTTAAGGAATTTATCATCTTGCTTATCTCCTATACCATTGTCTATTAAAATTAAACGATTTCCGTCTTCAATCAATAAAGAGCGCATAGCCCAAGGGCATAAATTATTATCATCAGTTGGATTAGTACGACTCCAAAGCACTTTTGGGACAACACCAAACATTGCGCCTCCATCTAATTTGAAATATCCTGTATCTATTGTGTACAATTGCATGTTAGTAAATTTTTAGTGCTACAAAATTAAGAATTTGATTTATTTTTACTTTTATATTAAAGAAAATTTACAAAAAAGATGAAGATACATTTAATTGCAATTGGAGGAAGTGCTATGCACAACATGGCTTTAGCCTTGCACCAAAAAGGATTTGAAGTAACAGGAAGTGATGACGCAATTTTTAGCCCAAGTAAGGAAAGGTTAGCAAAATACAGCTTGCTCCCTAACGAAATGGGCTGGTTTGCTAATAAAATTACTACTGATTTAGATGCAATAATTTTAGGTATGCATGCGAGAGAGGACAATCCTGAACTCGCTAAAGCAAAAGAGTTAAACATTCCAGTTTATTCTTATCCTGAATATATTTACCAGCAAAGTAAACATAAAAAACGGGTAGTAATTGGTGGTAGCCATGGGAAAACCTCAATTACTGCTATGATATTACATGTGCTACAAAAATTAAATATCGATTGTGACTATATGGTTGGCGCACAGCTAGAAGGTTTTGATACCATGGTGAAATTAACACATGAAGCTCCAATAATTATCCTTGAAGGTGATGAGTATTTAAGTTCCCCTATTGATAGACGTCCTAAATTTCATTTATACCAACCGCATATTGCAGTGCTTAGTGGTATTGCTTGGGATCATATTAATGTATTTCCAACTTTTGATATGTATGTTGACCAATTCAGAATATTTAAGAATATGGTTAAGGACACGCTTATCTATTGCTCAGAAGATGAAGAATTAAATAAACTAGCAAATGAGGAAACTAACTGTCAGCTTATACCCTACACTACACCAATTAATAATATACTTAATGGTATAACTACAGTTGCTAATACTGAACTCATCATCTTTGGAAACCATAATTTACAAAACCTAAATGCAGCCAAATTAGTCTGTAATGAATTAGGAGTTACTGATACCGATTTCTTTTCACAAATAGCTAATTTCAAGGGAGCATCAATGCGTTTGGAACTCATTAAGAAAACAGCTAGCTCTGCCATATTCAAGGATTTCGCACACTCTCCATCAAAGCTAAAAGCAACTTCATCAGCTATGAAAAAACAATTTTCAAAAAGAAAATTAGTCGCTTGTATGGAACTACATACTTTCAGTAGTTTGAATGAAGAATTCCTAAAAGAATACAAGGGAAGTATGGATAAACCAGATATGGCTATTGTTTATTTTAGTCCTAGCGCTATAGCTCATAAAAAATTAGAACCTATTACCCCGGAACAAGTACTTGCTGCTTTTGGTCGTAAAGACTTATTGGTTTTTACAGATTCAGAAAAATTAGAGATATACTTGAATAACTTAAACTGGGGAAATACGAACTTACTCATGATGAGTTCAGGTACTTTTATGGGAATGAATTTGGAAAATTTAATTGATTAAAATTGAATACCTAAAATTTTAATTTTTCATTTATTGCAGGGTAAAGAATATTATGTAATATTGTGTAATCATTTATAAATTAGACTTATGAAGAATAAAGACAGCAGAAGGCAATTTTTGAGAAATACATCATTAGCAGCATTATCTTTAGGTATCCTTCCTTCTATTGCAAAAACTACAGAACCGCTAAAACCTAATTCTTCTATTTTATGCAATGAATCAACAGAAGATGCTTACGGGCAAGGGCCTTTTTATACGGCTAACGCTCCTTTTATCCAAAATGACATGTTGGCTAATAGCAATGAAGTTGGCACACGACTTATATTAAGTGGTCAAGTGTTTAATCTTGCATGTTCTGAAGTAATACCAAATACCGAAATTGATATATGGCATGCAAATGATGCTGGAGGATACGATAACTCTGGATATAATCTCAGAGGAAAGGCTACTTCAAACTCTCAAGGTTTTTATGTCTTTGAAACCATTAAGCCTGGATTATACATAAATGGATCAACTTACAGACCCTCACATTTTCACTTTAAAATTACACCTCCTAATTTTCCTACATTAATTACTCAACTCTATTTTGCTGGAGACCCTCATATATCTACTGATGCTGCGGCTTCATTAACAAGTGGCACATTTGATGCTAGTAATCGAATTATACCACTTACAGCTAATGCAAATGGGGTTATGGAAGGGACTTGGGATATTGTAATTAATGGAGATGGCATTCCACTTGGCGCCAATAATATCCATTTGGATAAGGGAATCATTTATAGTGTAAGTCCAAATCCCTTTAGCGATAGAGTAGCAATAAAATATGGTGTTTTTCAAAAGACCAAAGTAAGTGTATTCGTTTATAATATTGAAGGCAAGATAGTAGCACAATTGGAGAAAAAAAAATTAAGCCCTCAAAAATATGAAGTAATATGGGAGCCCGATAGTAATTTACCAAATGGGCATTATTTTATTACTTTAAAAATTAATGATTTACAAGTACATTACATGAATGTAATTAGACAATAGTAAATATTTTTCTAAAAATCATCCGGGAAATAACTATATAAGACAAACAATACGGTTAAATAAAGAATAAAAGCCCCTACTAATGTTAAAAAACCTTTCCATGCAGATTTAAGCATTGTTTTATTGTTGTAAGCATAAGCAATAATTACCCCAAAAATAAGTAGAAACACACCCATTAGATATCCAACTGTTTTATATAATCCCTCATTAGGGTCAGGCATTACTTCAGCAACAGGAAATGCTGAAAATATTAAGTTAGAAATGCAAAGCAAAACAATAAGAGAGAAAATTCTTTTCATGTTGTAAAGATAATAAAAAAGCCATCCAGAAATGGATGGCTTAAAAGTAATATTTAATTGGGATTATCTTGATGTTTTAACTGATAAAATACTAATCAAATCAATATCCATATCCCACAACCTCCTAAAGTCAACAACATTAAAATGCCATTTGTTTTATCTCCCATCATTAATCTATGAAAAGCCAAAACCACTTAAAATTAGAAAAAACGAAATTCACTAATGATTAGCTCAGATAATTTTAAAAAAATTAAGATTAATAGTTAAACTCCAAGAGATGCTGCTAGAGATGCTAGAAATAATAGTGCTAATAAAACTATTACCACCTGTATAATACCCAATACTAAACCTGTTATAGCCATACCTCTACCACTGCGTTTCATACCTATAGCTCCAAACACAATAGCTAGAGGACCCAGAAGGAAGGGAAGAAAGAAAAAACCTAGAATACCACAACATAAAGCAGCTATACTAAAACCAGAACCTCCTCCATTAACTAAAGTAAAATTTGGTAATTTAAAATTATCAACAAAAGTATTTTCCTCTGCTGATTGTTTAGTAGCTTGTTCTGCCTCTTGACTAGTAACAGGAAAAGAAGCATAAGAAACCGCATTCAAAGAGAACAAGGCAACTAGTAAAAGTACAATTTTTTTCATTTTTTATTTTTTAATTATTATTACAACAAAAATATTATATTTAGTTCAAATAATATAAATTTTCTTTTATAATTTTGTAACATGAGATATATCATACTAATAATATTATTACTTGCTAATAGTTTTACCTACAGTCAAAATACTTTCAGTTATTTAGGAACACTTATTTTAAGCAATAACACACCCATAAGTTTTAGTTTAGAACTACAAGAGAACAATGGAATTGTAAATGGTTATTCCACAACCAATATAAATAGTCCTGACGAAACCAAAAGTGAAATAAGTGGTTTGTATTTTAAAAAGGATAAATCCTTTCAACTCCAAGAAACTCAAATTCTACAAACAAAGTCGGAAGCTGCACTGAATACTTTCTGCTATATAAATATGAATTTAAACATTATGGGCAAGTTTGGAGCAAAACGCATAGAGGGTACTTTTACAGGTAACTTTTTAGATAGTATTAAGTGTGCTAGCGGAAAAATAGTGATGATGGAAAGAACCAAGTTGGAAAAGAAAATTGAAAAAATAAAAAAGAAAGTAGAGAA
>CATEYX010000036.1 GCA_949511925.1 Cryomorphaceae bacterium
ACGAACTTAATTTAAAGGGATTTCATATTTTTGAAGTCCCTTTTTTTATACAATGAGAATTTTAACGTTACTATTTCTTTTTTTATCTAACCCTTTGTTTGCATCATTTCAGATGAATGTAAGAATGCAGCAATCGTACACTCATATTATTAATTTGGAATTTGAAGCTGCCAATAAATTGCTTCACATAGAACAAATTGAACATCCTGATAATGGCATCCTTGTTTTGCATCAAAATTATATTGATTTTTTAACGATTCTTATTGGGGAAGAAAAAGAATTCTTCTCAACTGCAAAGGATTTGAAATCCGATAGAATTGATTTTATGCAAGATGGAGATGATAGTTCTCCTTATTATTTATATGCTCAAGCTGAAGTGCATTTGCAATGGGCTTTTGCGCGTATAAAATTTGAAGAATACTTAACAGCTGCTTATGAAATTCAGAAAGCTTATTCTCTTTTGGAAAAAAATCAAGAGCAATTTCCTGACTTTAAACTCAATATCAAAGGCTTAGGATTATTACATACTTTGGTTGGTGCTATTCCTGAAAAATATCAATGGATAGTAAGCTTAGTTGGGATGGAGGGTAGTGTTGAACTCGGGTTGTCAGAATTGAAGTCTTTGTTAAAAGATGAGGATATGGAAATGTATCATTCAGAAGTCATATTCTTAACTGCTTTCTTGCAGTTAAACATGACCAATGATGAAATAGCTTATAAGCAATTATTGGATGACATAGGGAGTAAGTATTCCGATAATTATTTGTTAAATTTTGCTGCAGCTCGTCTTTCGCATGCTTTAGGTGAAAATGATTTATGCGTTAAGGTGTTGGAAAACCGCCCAGTTGCTGAAGGAAGATATCCTTTTTATTATTTGGATTACTTACAAGCAATGTCTTATTTGTACACATTGGATTATGAAAAATCTGAGATGTATTTTAATCGTTTCCTTAAGGGTTTTAAAGGAAATAATTATATAAAATCGGCTTATCAAAAGTTAGCTTGGATTTCCTTTTTACAAGGAGAAGATAATAACTATTTTGAGTTGGTAAAAGCTAAGGGGATTGCTTCAATTGATGAGGATAAAGTTGCTTTGAAAGAAGCTAATTCTGCAATAAAAAATAAATATCATACGCATTCTTGGTTACTAAGAACAAGGTTGCTTTATGATGGTGGCTATTATGATGAAGCACTGCTGGAAATTTCAAGTGTAAAAATACTGAAGAAATATTCTGGCTTCTATGATGAGTATTGGTACCGTTTGGCACGTATAAAATCAAAACTTAATTATGAAGATGTAGTGGTAATTACTAATTATCAAAAATCATATGATTTAGGAATTGCTGATAATCAATCCACAAGCTATTACGCACCTATGTCAGCTTTACAAATAGGGTTGATTTACGAAAAACAGGATAAGTTAAAACAAGCAAAAATCTATTTTGAAAAATGTTTATCTTTTTCTGATTTTGATTATGAAAGAGGAATCCATCAAAAAGCAAAAGTTGGCTTGGTACGAGTTACTAATTAGTATCTGAATCCTAATGTAAATACTAGACTATGATTTGTATTTACTAAGGAAACAGGATTGATATAATCCTCACCGTATAGTAGGTGTTCACTATTTCCTTGTGATAACACATAAGCAGCATCCAAATAGTACCCACCATTATTTATTCCTAATCCAAAGCTGAAATTTTCTTTACTATAATCTTTGTTTGCAAATGCACTTCCGTATTTTGAGTATCCAGCTCTAACTACAAAAGGCTTTAAATTTATCTCAGCACCTAAACGGATATTAGAAGTTTGGGTATATAATTCCTGGATAACATTATTTTCATCAGTAAACGTGTATTGACTAGAATGCATGCTTGAGAAAGAGTAGTCAACTATTTCATAGTCGGCACTCAGTAGAATATTATTGTTTAACAAGGATGATGCACTTAAAATTGCTTTCCAAGGCGTAATTAAATCGTATTCGAAATAGTTAGTGTTTGAGCGTTCGGTAAAACTTTCTTCAGTAAAATGTGTTGTTAAACTTGTGCTGAAATTTTCTTCAATTCTGTAAGCTGTTGGGGTGTGCAGGGCTGCACCTAGTTTTAAGTTTTCGGTTAATCTAAGTATTGCACCTAGTTTTAAGTTTAGACCTTCTCCAGAGACGCTTAATTCCTCATGTAAGTCAAATCCTTGCAGACCATTAATTGTATCTTCAAAATTTGTTTCACTATAAGTTGATCTTTCATAATAATCTATAGTTGGAATTCCTATTGTTGCACCTAAATATAACTGTTCGTTAAAAGAACCTCCGATAGAGAAAATAAACTCATTTTTTCCTCCAGAAGAATGAATGTTTTTAGTTTGAGTTTTTGAAGAGTTTCCGTTAACATGGGAAATATAATCTCCGTTATCGTGAGCATACCAATTAGTTGTAGTGTCTACACTATTATCTGCTAAATCAATTAAGTTAGTCCAGAAGGCTGGCGCAGAATAAAGTGTATTTAACTCATCAATAGAATTTCCTTGAGAAATAGCTAAAATATTATCAGCTATTGAGGAAGTATTGTTTTCACCTTGAATTCTAATATTTCTATCATAATCTGCTAATTGATTCCAGCCAATAGCAAAATTGATTCTTTTCCATTCTGAATTTTCTCTTAGACTTGAAAATACAAGTCCTATGTTACCTATTTTTAGTCCTGATTTATAGTCATTTTCTTTAATTCCGTAATAAGAAGTAGTACTATTTAGGCTGAAACTGGGAGTAAAGCTAAATTCAGAAAATTGATACATCCCAATTCCTGCAGGATTTAGACTTAGTGCCGAAAACTCTCCACCTAAAGAGCCAAATGCGCCACTCATTGCTGAAAAACGAGCTGTGCCTAATTGGGCATCTTGTGAAAAACGTAAAGCATCAATCTCGTTTTGAGCTAATAAAGTAATGCTGCTTAGTGCAATAATTGTTAGGCTTAATAATCCTTTTTTCATTTCTTATTTTCTTGGTTTTACACTTCTTCTATTTGAACCTCCTGAGGATCTACTTCCTCTGTTAGATTTACTACTTTCAGAATTATAACTCCTCTTACTGGAGTTAGATTTTGGCGCTGAATAACTTCTTTTGTTCCTGTTTGATTTTGGAGCAGTATAGGAGCGAGTTCCTTTTTTTGTAGTGGTCTTAGTTGATGTTTTTTCTTTGTAAGAATTGTTCGTTTTGGTAGTAGTATTAGTTCTGTTAGTGTTTGTTTTAATACTAGTATTGCCTCTGCTATTACCTGTCTTAATAGTCGTATTTCCTCTGTAAGGTTTTGTTGTTATTGAGTTATTCCTAATTGTAGAATTGGTATTATTTTTCAAAGTATTCCCATTCCTAATGTTTAAGGTTGATGTATTAACATTAGTATTCGGGATAATAGTATTTGTTTTCACCCCTCTTCCGCTAGAATGTGAGGACAATGAGCCTCTATTTCCTGTTGTGTGTTTATTGTTGTTAGTATTGTAGTAGGTGTAAGTTGGTGTATTATGGTGGTAATTGTTGTGTCCATAAGCGTAATAACTATTGTGATTATTGTAGTAATAAGGAGAATAGTATGAGTAATAAGGAGAATTCCAATTGTATCCGTAATAGATACTTGTTCCACAATAGAAAGGATCATTGTTATACCAGTAATAATCAGTATAGAGTCCTCCATAATAATTGCTGTAATACATTGGTCTATGGAATCTTCTTATTCTTGAAGAAAAACTATAATCGTAATAATCATCAGCAACATCATACTCGCTATAATAATTATCAGTTATTGTGTCTGTATCTTGTGTTTGATAAATTTGGGCTACAGGTTCTGTTACAATATCTTCATAACTAGTAAATTCAGTGCTACCCAAATAATTAGGGTCGCTATAATGCACATGGGAGGATGTAATGCATGAAGATAAAAAAAGTAAAATGATAGAGGTAGAAAGTAAAGGTCTCATAGTAGTATATTTTGTTTGACAGGCATAAACTTATGCTAGTTAAATTTGTTAGTTTTGTGCAACTTTAATAAGTTAACGAGAATAACATTACAAAATTACATTTTTTAAAGCATAATGGCAAAAAAACTAACATCAAGAGACGAGGACTATTCACAATGGTATAATGAAATTGTACAAGGTGCTGATTTAGCAGAGAATTCAGGAGTAAGAGGTTGTATGGTAATTAAACCTTATGGGTTTGCTATTTGGGAAAAAATGCAAGCAGAACTAGACAGAATGTTCAAAGCAACAGGTCATGTGAATGCTTATTTCCCTCTTTTTATCCCAAAATCATATTTAAGTAAAGAGGCTGCTCACGTTGAGGGCTTTGCAAAAGAATGTGCTGTTGTTACGCATTATCGTTTAAAAAATGCTGAAGATGGTAGTGGCTTAATAGTTGACCCTACTGCTAAATTAGAAGAAGAGTTAATTGTCCGCCCTACATCCGAGACCATTATTTGGGATACTTACCGTAAATGGATACAATCGTATCGTGATTTGCCAATTTTGATAAACCAATGGGCAAATGTAGTAAGATGGGAAATGCGTACAAGGTTGTTTTTGCGGACTACTGAGTTTTTATGGCAAGAAGGACATACTGCTCATGCTACTAAAAAAGAAGCAGTAGAAGAAACTGAGCAGATGATTGGTATTTATGCTGATTTTGCTAAAAACTTTATGGCAATGCCAGTTGTTCAAGGATTGAAATCAGCGAATGAGCGTTTTGCCGGTGCTGAAGAAACCTATTGTATTGAAGCACTTATGCAAGATGGTAAAGCTTTACAAGCAGGTACATCTCATTTTTTAGGACAAAATTTCGCAAAAGCTTTTGATGTGAAGTTTGCAACTAAGGAAGGGAAGAAAGAATATGTTTGGGCTTCATCATGGGGTGTTTCAACTCGTTTGATGGGTGCTTTAATCATGACTCATTCTGATGATTTCGGCTTAGTATTACCTCCTAAATTAGCTCCATTTCAAGTAGTTATCGTGCCAATTTACAAAGGAGATGAACAACTAGTTGCTGTGTCAGGGGTTGCTAATAAAGTAAAGAAAGCTTTAGAAGAAAAAGGCATATCAGTTAAATTTGATAATAGAGATACACATAAGCCAGGTTGGAAATTTGCAGAATACGAATTGAAAGGAGTACCATTGCGTTTAGCATTAGGGGCTCGTGATTTAGAAAACGGTACAATTGAAGTGGCTCGTAGAGATACTTTAGAAAAAGAAACTTACCAAATAATAGATATTGAAAATAAGGTTGAACATTTGTTAGCGAATATTCAAGATAATCTATATAAAAAAGCATTGACTTATCGTGAAGAAAAAACCTATAAAGCAGACTCTAAAGAGGAGTTCATGAAGTTAATTGAAAAAGGTGGTTTTATATATGCGCATTGGGATGGTACTGCTGAAACTGAAGAATTAATTAAACAAGAAACTAAAGCAACAATAAGATGTATTCCTTTGGATGTAAAAATGGAAGATGGAGTTTGTTTGTTTTCGGGGAAGCCTTCTGATAGAAGAGTATTGTTTGCTAAGTCATACTAAAGGATGAAACAACAGGAGAAAATAATAGAATTATTAAAGACTAAAGCTAGCGCAAAGCAAGTGGTTTATCGAAAAACTAAGGAAGTTTTTGCTGAATTTCAGCAATATTTAAAAGCTAAGTCAGATGTTGTTAATAATGAATTGTCTGATAAAGATGTACAAGTTATCTATTCTTCTGCTGGTGATTTTGAATCAAAATTAAAATTTTCGGGGGATACTTTACTTTTTCATATGCATTCCAATGTATTTGATTTTCCAAATTCGCATTTAATTCATAAAACAAAATATGTTAAGCAGGATAATTTAAGGTCTTTTTGCGGGGTGATTAATATCTATAATTTCCTTTCGGACTCTTTTAAATACAATCGAATGAATGATGCGGGTTATTTAATCGCCCGTGTGTTTGTTAATAAGGATAAACATTTTTTTGTTGAGGGTGATAAACAGTTAGGTTTTTTGTTTAATGATTTTATAAATCAACAAATAAATGAAGTTCAGATTGATAAAATTATTAATGAGACAATGGTTTATGCTTTAAATTTTGATTTACAAGCACCAAATTTCAATGATGTTAAAGTTGTTTCTGTTCATCAAATACTAGATATGAATAACAATCAAAAACTCAAAACTGCCAAGCGAATGGGTTACAAATTTTCTTTTGAAACAAATAATGATTAATTTTTCGTGTGGTTTTAAAAAAAGTATAAATTTGCACCCTCAATTTTGAGAACATTATGGCCCGGTCGTCTAGTGGTTAGGACGCATGGTTTTCATCCATGTAACCGGAGTTCGATTCTCCGTCG
>CATEYX010000037.1 GCA_949511925.1 Cryomorphaceae bacterium
TAGCACTAGAACAAACTGTAGTAGTAATTGTAAGAACACTAGAATATAAACATGAACCATCATCTAAAGTTGCTGTAGGATCATAATTTGTTGCTAAAGGATCTGTACAACCGGAAACACTAACAACACCTCCATTTACAATAATAACACCATACATTCCAGCTGTAGCATGAGGCTGGCAAACATAATAATAAGTTTGAGCATTTGCTGGTGTAAAAGAGCCAGTAGTTCCAAATCCAAAATTAAATCCACCATTCGATGTAGTACCATTTGAAGAGAAGGTAGCTAAATCTATTTCTACTGCATTATGGTTAGATGGTAACGTAAAATTAATAATATCACCTAAATCACAAAAGACAGTGTCAGGTGAAAAAGATAATCCAACTGTTGATACATTATAAGTTGTTGTGTTAATGCATGGAGAACAAGAACCCCAAGTATCAACAGTTGTTAATGCACCAACTGTAATTAATCTATTTGCAAATGAAAAGTAATCTGTTACTGGTGTGCAAGACCAATCTCCTGAAGCTGTTCCGCTAGCTAATAAGGCAGCAGCTTCACTTTGCGCCCATCCATCTGCACAATATATATACTCAAATGTTCCGGCAGGCATACTAAAGGTTCCTTCCCAAACACCATTAGCATCTCCATCAGTTAATGCATATGTACCACATGACCAACCTTCAGAAGGACCAGTAGCAGCAACATAACCAGGAGTAAAACTTTCACAACTTAAATCTACTGTAAAGGTTACATCATACATACACGAACCGTCATCTGAGGTAGCTGATGCATTATAATTATTTGCTGTTGCATCCATACATCCAGGCACAACTGCAGATGCACATCCATTCCAAGGAACAACATCTAATGTAAGGTCAGAAGCTACAACATCAAAAGATCTATTAACAGCATAGCCACTTGGTAAAGAAGTATCTATAGTAGTTGTAACACAAGATAAATTAGAATCTAATGATTCTTGAATTGACCATAAATCTGCAGAAAACTTATATTCGTAAGAACCTGGTGCTAATAAAGTTGTAAAATCCCAAACATTATCGCCATCAGCATCTGACATAGCCCAGCAATTTCCGCACCATCCATTAAAAGTACCATTGACTTCAGGTGTTGTAAATCCAGATACTCCATTCATGTCAACTTGAAAAGTTACATTATAAGCAGAAGGAGCACCTCCGCAAGGATCGCATGATTCCCAACAAACAACTCCTAAAGTAGTGTCTCCACTAACATTTAAAACTCTATTTGTGTACCCAAAATTTGTTACTGTACAAGAAGATCCAGAGAAAAGACTCTCTTGAATACCCCACCCATCAGCAGAGAACTTAAACTCATGCGCAGTATTCTTTAATACTTTTCCTGATACATCCCAAATATTATCTCCATCTGAGTCAGACATTGCCCAACAATTACCACACCAATTGTTAAATGATCCATTAACTTCAGGAGTTGTAAATGCTGACGTGACACTATTCATATCAACTTGGAATGTAACTGTTGCTGAATCTGTAGAAGTCTGAGCACTAGCACTCATTCCAAAACACAGAGTCAGAAAGCTACAGATCAATAATTTTGTAAATTTTTTCATAATAACTTGTTTTAGTTTAATTAATTGGCTTAAAATTACTAAAAAATTAAGTTAGTGTTTCATTTACATTAACTTTTTTTTGCTAGATAGTAATTAGCATTACCTATGCTTAGTGTTAAGATTACACTATATAAAATTTAGCTTGTTTTTTATTATTAAGTTAGCATATACGTATATTATACACTAAGTTAAATGAAATACACTTTAAAATATGAAAAAAAATCTTTTAAATATAAAGCAATAAAGTGCACTGCAAAACTTTATTCATAAATTATCTAGCTAAATAAAAAGAAAATATTGAATACATCCTCCATATGCATATCAATTTTTAATATCTTGGCTTTTAATATTAATAACATTATCGACACAAAACATATGATAAATTAAATCAATTATTTTATTCGAATATCCCCATTCATTATCATACCAGCTTATTACTTTAAGGAAAGTTTCATTTAACTGCATACCAGCATTTGCATCAAATATAGAAGTTCTACTATCAGATATAAAATCTGAAGAAACTACCATATCATCTGTATAACCAAGTACCCCACATAGATCTCCAGATAAAGAGGCTTCTTTCATTGCTTTACATACCTCATTGTATGAAGTTGGAGTTTCAAGATTTACAGTTAAATCAATAACAGAAACATTGGCGGTAGGAACTCGAAAAGACATACCAGTTAACTTACCCTTCATAGATGGCAATACTCTCTCAACTGCTTTAGCCGCACCAGTAGATGATGGAATTATATTTTGATATGCACCTCTTCCTCCTCTCCAATCCTTAACTGAAGGACTATCTACAGTCTTCTGAGTGCTAGTTACAGCATGTACTGTTGTCATTAAGCCATTCTTTAATCCAAACTTATCATCTAGAACCTTTACAATAGGAGCTAGACAATTGGTTGTACATGAAGCATTAGAAACAATATCCATTGATGAATTATAATTTTTATTGTTAACCCCCATTACAAACATTGGGGTATCATCTTTAGAAGGTGCAGACATTATTACTTTCTTAGCCCCAGATTTAAGATGTAATTCAGCTAAATCTTTAGTTAAACATAATCCTGTAGAATCGACAATATAATCAGCCTGAATTTCTCCCCATTTAAGATTTTCAATTTTCTTTTCAGAACTTACTCTAATTCTTTGCTCATCAATTATTAAATAATTCCCATCAATTTTTATATTCCTAGTAAATTTACCATGAGTAGAATCGTATTTTAACATGTATACTAAATAATCAATATCAACTATGTCATTTATTGCAACAACTTTAATTGATTTATTATTTATAGCCGCCCTAAATACTAACCTACCTATTCTACCAAAGCCATTTATACCTATATTTACTCTCATGTTATTAGATTTATTTTAATAGGCATCATAACCATCATCTACATATTTATTATTAAACTCTTTTTTATATTGTACAAGTTCTTTTTCAATTTTATTATGGCTATTTAATATTGCTAAATATTCTTTTTTATTTTCAATTTCATCACTATGTAATACTATCTTTTTGTTAATAAAAAATAAAAAAACTAAAACACCACCAACTATGCATCCAGACAAAAAAAGAAATAATATTAATATAAAATTAAGCATCATAATAATTTTTACAAAGATAGTGTATTTTATACACTCCTAAATATTTTAAGTGTATATTTTATTTTGTGTATATTTTACACTATCTTTGTAAAAAATTGAAAAAACAATATGATTTTAATTGCTGATAGCGGATCAACTAAATGTAGCTGGGCTTTATGCGACCAAGATGGTAAACTAATAAAAGAAATCAGGACAATAGGATTTAATCCATATTTTATTGATAAAAAAAATATTTTAAAAGAACTTAAAAAATCATCTTTAACTGAATTTGCCGAAGAAATTAAAGAAGTTTTTTTTTATGGCGCAGGATGCTCCTCAGAAGAAAAAAATAATATCATAGAAGAATCTCTTCTGTCTTTTTTTATAAATTCAAACATTGCTATCAAACATGATATTGATGCGGCCTGTTACGCAATGTACAAAGGAAACCCAAATATCACTTGTATTCTTGGAACAGGATCTAATTCTTGCTTTTTTGATGGAGAAAAAATAATTGAGAACGCTCCTTCTCTAGGTTTTTTACTAGGAGATGAAGCTTCAGGAAATTATTTTGGAAAGAAAGTATTGACCCTCTATTTCAATAATGTAATGCCTGAAGATTTAAAAATTAAGTTTGAGTCCGGATTTGAAACTGATTTATCAATCATAAAAGAAAATATCTATAACAACAATAGATCAAATGTATATCTTTCAAAATATTTTCCCTTCATTACAGAAAATAAAAATCATCCGATAATCCAAGATCTAATTTTTAATGCATTAACAGATTTTTTTAATTTACATATATGTTGTTATGAAAACTATAAAGATTTAGAAATTAATTTTATTGGCTCTGTCGGATACTTCTTATCTGATGAAATAAATATAGTAGCCAAAAAACATAATTGCAAGATAGGTGGTGTAGTTAAAAATCCAATAAATAATTTAATTGATTTTCATTTTAATAAGACTAAGCCTTCTTCAGATAAGGTTTCTGTTTTGAATAGCTAAGCAAATAAATTATCTTAGAAATTTATTTCATCATCCAAGAACCTCCAACACTTAAAACATTTTCTAATTCTAAATATTCTGAATAAGACTCTTCATTTATTCCGCCAGTTGGACAAAAACTAACAGTTGGAAATACAAATTGATACGTTTTTAAAGCGGGTATTCCTCCAAATAAATTTGCAGGGAAAAACTTAAAGAATCTTAAACCCATACCCAATCCTAAAATAATATCGCTTGGCGTAGCAACTCCTGGAATAAACGGAATTTTTGAATTTATTAATTCTCTTGTTAACTCCTCAGATATTCCAGGACTTACAATAAAATCAACTCCAATTTTTACTGCTCTATGTATTTGCTCAATATTAATAACAGTACCAATACCTAAGCAAATCTTATTACCATAATTTTTCTTTATAAATTCAATAGCTTCAAAAGCAACTTTAGTTCTCAGCGTTACTTCAATACATTTGATGTTTTTATCTAAAATAGAATTAATTTTAGGTGCTATTTCATTCATATTATCAATAGTAACAACAGGAATTATTGAATTTTGATTCAATATACATTCGATATTATTTTGTACAATTTTCATAGTTATATTTTATAAGAAACTTGCCCCCTCTTCGCTTGAAGAAACTTGCGCTCGCATATTAAAAAATAATTCTCTTCCTAATCCAAACACATCACGATTATCTTTTGTTCTAATAGCCCTATTATTCACATTTTGATCAATACATTTCAATTCACCAGTAATAGCATTCATAAGAATAATATCTCCTGTTTGAATTTTAGAAATTAAACCACCATCTCTAGCTTCAGGAACAACATGAATTGCTGCAGGAATTTTACCGGAAGCACCAGACATTCGTCCGTCAGTAATTAATCCAACCTTAAACCCTCTTCTTTGTAATATAGTTAGTGTTGGAGTTAATTGATGAAGTTCAGGCATACCATTTTGCTTTGGGCCTTGAAAAGGCAATACGGCAATAAAATCTTTATTTAATTCATTATTCTTAAAGGCCATAATTAAATCATCTTGTTCTTCAAAAACAATTGCCTCTGCCTGTATAATCATTTGTTTAGAATCTATAGCTGATATCTTCATAACTGCCCTACCAATATTTCCACTCATCATTCTCAAACCACTTTTTAATTGGAACGGATTTGAAACTTTCCTTATAATTGACTCATTTAAAGATTTCTTTGGACCTTCTTCCCAAACTAATTTATTTGCTTTAATTTTTGGTTCATTTGTATATTTATCTAACCCAAAACCAAGAATTGTATTAACATCATTATGCAATAAACCATTTTCAAGTAAGGTATAAATTAGAAAACCCATACCTCCAGCTGCATGAAAATGATTAACATCTGCAGCTCCATTAGGATAAACTCTTGTTAATAAAGGTATTATATCAGAAAGCTCTGAAAAATCATCCCAGTTAATAATAATTCCGGCAGCTTTTGCTATTGCTATTAAGTGGATTGTATGATTTGTAGATCCCCCAGTTGCAAGTAATCCAATAATTGCATTAACAATAGTCTTTTCACTAACAATATTACACAAGGTTTTATCAAACGATTTATTTATGGAGGTTTGAGCAATAACTTTTACAACTTCTTCATTTAAAATTTCTCTCAATTCTGTTACTGGATTTACAAAACTAGATCCTGGTAATTGTAGCCCCATAATTTCCATGAGCATTTGATTACTATTAGCTGTTCCATAAAAAGTGCAAGTTCCTGGCGAATGGTATGAATCCGATTCTCCTTTTAACAAAGCTTCTCTATCTATTTTTCCTTCTGCAAAATCTTGTCTAATTTTTGATTTTTCTTCATTACTAATTCCAGTCTCCATAGGTCCTCCAGGAACAAATGCAGTTGGCAGATGCCCAAATTTTAATCCTCCAATCAATAATCCAGGCACAATCTTATCACAAATCCCTAAACACAAAACGCCATCAAACATATTATGAGAGAGGCCTAATACAGTTGATAAACTAATAACATCTCGACTAAACAAAGACATTTCCATTCCAGGCTGACCTTGTGTAACTCCATCACACATTGCTGGAACAGCTCCTGCAACTTGTGCAACAGCATTATATTTTAAAGAATATTTTCGTAATATTTCAGGATAATCCTCATACGTTTTATGAGCAGAAAGCATATCATTGTAAGCAGTTATTATCGCTATATTGGGAACTATGTTTTTTCCTAAAGCCGCCTTATCTTTTGTCCCACAACCTGCAGCGGCATGAACGATATTTCCGCAACTTAAGTGAGATCGAGAAAATCCTTTATCAAATTGAGATAACATTTGACTTAAATATAATTCGCGAGTTTTCTGGCTTCTTAAAATAATTCTTTTTGTAATATTTTCAATCTTATTGTTTATTTTCATTGTGTGTAATAAATTTCCATTTCATTAGCGTTTTTTACAAAATATGAAATTGGAACATTAGTGTTAATTGAATTTTTTAAAACATTAAATTTATGTTTTCCAGTAAAGAATAAAACAATATCATTACTTCTGGCTAAAAACTCTTTGCTGCAAGTAATTCTATTATAGGGATAATTAGGTGCTTTAGTAGAGTATACTCCTATATTAATAGAATTCATTAGCTCATCTGATTCTTTATCATTAGGAAAAATAGAAGCTGTATGACCATCATTACCCATGCCTAGTAAAGTGAAATCTGTTCTTTCAATAAAGCATGAATAACTATTACTAACAATTTCTAAATTTAATGATTCATTATCAATACAACAAACCATTGATGATAATATTGCAGTTTTTGCGCAATTTTTAATAAGATTGCTTTTGATATGGCTTTCATTACTAAAATCACTTTGTTGATCTACAAAGCGCTCATCAACCAAACCTATCTTAACTTTTCCCCAATCAATATTTTCTTGTGAAAGTAATGCATATAAATTTATTGGTGTAGATCCACCTGAAAGTAATATTCTTGCATCACCATATTTTTTTATAGCATCTGAAATACAAAGTGAAATTTTTTTAACCAAAGAAAATTCAAGAATATTTATGTTTTCAAAGTTTTTAATTTTCATATGTCTATAATTTGGTCCAAGCATGTTTTTTATCTAAAATCTCATTTCCAGGACCCCAAGAACCAGCTTGATATAAAATATTTTTGAATTTAGTTTTTTCCCAACCATTTTTTATAGATTCAATCCAAGACCATGCAGCTTCTAATTCATCTTGCCTCATAAAGAGTGTCTGCTCACCTCTTAATACATCTATAATTAAACGCTCATAAGCTTCAGGTAATCTCTCATGAAATGAATCCAAATAATCTAACTTTAATGAAATAGGTTTATATCGATAACCACCAGGCCCTGGTAATTTAGTCATTTGCACAAGTTCAATCCCTTCTTCTGGTTGCAGCCTTATAATAAGTGCATTTCCAGGGATCTCTCCTTGCAAAGGAAAAAGGTTATGCCTGACAGATTTAAAATTAATAATAATTTCAGAATATCTTTTTTTCATTCGCTTACCAGTCCTAAGATAAAATGGAGTATTCTTCCATCTCCAATTATCAATAAAGGCTTTAATAGCAACAAATGTTTCTGTTTCAGATTCAAATTTATTTATATCTTGTAAATAGGATGACACTTGACTTTCAGATTTATCATCATCAGCAAGCTTCCCCCCTATGTACTGACCTTTGACGGTTTCTTTTAGAACAGACTCTTCATTTAAAAAACGTAAAGATTTCAGTACTTTAAGTTTTTCATTGCGAACAAAACTAGCCTCAAGTTTTGCTGGAGGCTCCATAGCAATAAGACAAAGCAATTGTAACAAATGATTCTGAACCATATCTAATAAAGCACCGCTTTGCTCGTAATAATTACCTCTATTTTCTACACCAATAGTTTCTGCAACTGTAATTTGTACAGAATCAATATCTTCAGAAGACCATGAGTGTTCAAATAAGTGATTTGCAAAACGTAAAACCATTAAATTCTGTACTGTTTCTTTTCCTAAATAATGATCAATACGATATATTTGACTTTCAGAAAAGCATTTGCTTATTTTTGAATTAATTTCTTTAGAAGAAGCTAAACTAAATCCTAAAGGCTTTTCTAGCACAACTTTACTTCTTGAATTTATCAATTGACATTTTTTTAGCATGTCACTAATCTCACCAAAAGCATCTGATGGAGTTGAAAAATAAAATATATTTTGAAAACTTGATGTTTTATTTAACTCACATTTTAAGATTTTATAATCTATTTGGGTGTGTTTAGGAATATTTATTAATTTAATATTTTCAAAAAAATCTTCAATTTTTGTTTTGTCTAAATCATAATCAATAGTTTTTACTATTGAAGATTTTAAGTCGGAATAAAAATTTGAATGTTTTTTTTTGGATCGAGTTATCGCATAAATATTAAAATCACATTTAATCTGATTATCAACATACCTATGAAAGAGAGCTGGGTAAATTTTTCGGATAGCTAAATCACCATCTCCTCCAAAAATTACGGTATTGAAAGGCTTTATTTTTAATATTTTTTTTGCAGTTTGATCCAAGAGATAATATGAATTTATTTGCAAATATATAATCTTTGTGTAACAAATACACTTACAGACTATACTTATTTTACTCAAATAAGTAAATAACCATTAAAAAAGTTCGAACTTAGTACTGTAGTGTTATGGTTGTATACTTATTGCTATCAGATAATTCTTAATCAAATAAAAATTGGTCAAATCAAGATTAGTGAAATAGAATTAAGAATATGGAATGAGGCAGCTACTTTGATAATGTTTGACATCATTTTTATGGCAGTATTGAAAAATAGTATCTCAGGATCTACACTACATTCTCTTTAGTAGGCCTGGCAGTATTGCTAATAATTTCAAGAAAGCAATACAAGAAATATAAAACTAAATAAGACCAAACTTACAAAGTTATAGGTAAAAAGCTTGAAATATAAATCATCTTTTAGATATTTTATTTACTGAAATACATCTTTGTCTATTAGCCTTAAACCTATTAATAGATGAACTTCGCTTTTTAAGATGCTTACTGCTAATGCCACTATTAACTCGTTTCCTCCATAGATTAAAGCTTGACCTCTTCAGCTCTTTACGCATTATATTTATAACATCCTTTTCTGCTATATTAAATTGATAACTAATAGCTTCAAAAGGAGTTCTATCCTCCCATGCCATTTCAATAATGCGATCTAAATCCTTATCTGCAGTGTCAAGTAAAAATAAATTTATATTTTCTTTTATATTAATTACTTTTTGAATTTTACTTCTCATAGATTCAACGTTTAGAATATAACTTAAATAGCATTATTGATTTATATTTATTAAAATCCCAAATATCAATATTGGTTAGCAAAGTATTTAATTAATACTTGTAAAGTTTTATTTTATAATTATTTAACAAAGAAGTAGCCTCTCATTATTTCAGCATGTCCAGGATAAGTACATAAAAATTCATAGTTTCCTTTTTTAGGAGCTTTAAATTCTAATGTAACCGTTTCCCCAGGCTTCGAAACTCCTGAGTAAGCGATAATATTTTTTTTGTTTTCAACAAAATTTTGAGATGGCCAAATTTTTATAGCCTCACTAGCAACTTTTTTTCTAGCACCATAGTTTATAAATACAATATTATGCATCATTGAATTATCTATGCCCTTATTTTCTAAATTGATTCTAACCCAGCTACCTTCTTTAACAGTAATACTTTCTATATCATATTTCATTTCTGACATTGTATTACCCACAGCACCTATATTAAAAGTCTCCCATGTTTTTTCTACAACTTTCTCTATAATTTCTATCTCTTTTTCAATTGATTTTTCAGTGTTTTTTTTCTCACCCGAGCAAGCAAATAGGCTCGCTAGAACAATACAGGTAATTAGGTTTTGTGAATTTTTCATTTTTATTTTTTTTAATTTATTATTTTGCAAATGTATAGATATTTATTAAAAATACTATACAAAATATCTTTTAGTATTAACAATAAATGCAAATGAAAAATTCAAAACTTTATGTTTTACTAAAATTAACTAAAAAAATCTGATCTAAGGAAAACTTGTTTTTAGTGTAAGCAACAGAAATTAATCTAAATATAATCATCCTAATAATTTCCTAATAGTTCGAACTTAAGACCGAAAGCTCCTCCAAAAAAACTGGGCTTATTTTATGGTTTTAAATAAATTTGCTGAGCATTAGTTGATATTAGTACGCCCAAACCATTTTCAACATTAGTATATACGGGTATAACCTCACCTCCAAATATATTCAACTCGCCTTTTTCACTATGATCTCCTAATGAATTATAGTAACTATAAGTATCATCACTAAAAGTAGAGAATTGAATGATAATGGTATCACAATCAGCATACTCAACAAAGTTAGTGCCGTCGTCAGTCTCATATCCTACTATCTTTCCAGAAAAAATATCTAATGTAATAGTTTTTTGCTGTCCATTAAATAAGGCATCAGTAAATACTACATAATTTCCTTCAAAAGTATAGCCATCAACTAAAGACCAACCAATTTCGCTTGGGAATGAAGGGTCATTTGACATAAAATTAGTAGCTCCACGAAAATTCAATTCCTCATCATCACCATACTCATTTTCAAATATTTTAGTGCAGGAAGAAAATAATTTTAATCGGTAATAATTCTGCTGACTTGCATTATCATCAAAGCTAAAAGTAAATCCAATTTTTTCTTTATTAGAAGTTGTGTCTATATCAATATTGTATAGCGTAATATCATTAGGAATATAAGTTTCTGCTGATACAGAAGGATAGCTCGAATGATTTACCTCAATTCTATAATTTTCATCTTTTTCAGGAATATAATCACTTTTATAATAATACATGGCTAATGAATCAACATTACCTTTATCAATGTAATTAACATAAACTAAGTTTGATAAATCAGGCAATAAAGGTATGCCTGTCAGCTCATTATTCTTGTAAAGTAAAACATTGGCATCATTAATAAATGTAGGCATTGAATTAGAAAAAGCGCCTACAGAATGAGAAACAACTACTTTAACATTAGTATCAGTTTCTAGTATACCATTTAAAACTAAAACCGGTTCATGAGAGGGAATATCTAAATCAATTACCGTTTCCATGTCACAAGAAAGTATAAACAAACTAAATAGCAGTATAGGATATATAATATTTTTCATAATTAAAATTGTATTCGGTAAGAAATTGAAGGAATTATAGGGAAAAGTGAAACTTGTTTTGCAACTCTTTGATTATCTTCATAAGCAAGATAAGCAAAGAAAGGATTTTTTCTATTGTACACATTATAGGCTCCTAAAGATAGAGTACTATCCCATTTTTTTCTTTTTTTATGTTTATTAATCCCAAAGTCCAACCTGTGATAAGCGGGTAATCGTGTTGAATTTCTATCACCATATGATTCAACAAATTCAACAGCTTGTCCATTCCAAGGGCTAACTTGAGGCAACCCAGTATAAACTCCTTGAGGGAAAGTAATCGCATTTCCTGTGCCATATACCCAAGTAGCTCCAACATCCCATTTATTATTAAACTTATGTGATATTACCAACGAGAAATCATGCCTTCTATCATATTTATATGAATACCACTCCCCAAAATTAATATTATCAAATCTTCTATCAGCCCAAGAAAGAGAGTAACCAATCCAACCCGTAGTTTTACCTTTCTTTTTTTGCAAAAAGATTTCCATTCCATAAGCCTTTCCCTCTCCACCTGTCTCTACAGTATTTTCCCAAGCCTCAGTGCTTTCCAAATTGGAGTACCCCGACTTGTAAGTAATTAAATTACCCATAGTCTTATAATAACCTTCTAAGCTTAATTCATAAGCGCCTTGAAATAAGAGAGTACTAACACTTCCTGCCCATTGCTTAGATTTTTGAGACGGAACATTTTCAATAGCTGGTACCCAAATGTCACTTGGAAAACCAACTGAGGAATTGGATAATAAATGAATATTTTGTTCCATTTTAGCATATGATGCTTTTAACGACCAATTTTCATTCAGCAAA
>CATEYX010000038.1 GCA_949511925.1 Cryomorphaceae bacterium
ATACTATCCGTAAAATTAGCTGGATTGGTATTCCATAAAAAGGAATAGTTTGAAGCTGGATTGACAGTTACCTTAGCAAAGCCTAACTCACCATAACACAACTTGTTTGAAGTAGAAAAACTTGGTGTAAAACTTGGAAATACAAATACAAGAATACTATCAACTATATTATCCGAGCAGGCATCTGAAACTGAAACAAAATAAGTTGTTGTTAAAGATGGAGTAACTAAATGATTATAACTATTACTTAATCCATTATCCCAAATAAAACTATAATTACCAATCCCTCCACTAGCAGTTACACTAACATTAAGATAATCACCATTACAAATAGTATCTTCTGAACTATAGACATCAGCCAATAATTCACCACTAACTAATACAATAAAATCAATTGTTTCAGTACAAATTCCACTTCCATATTCATAAGTAATTGTATGATAGCCTTCTCCTGCTTGTGATGGATTAAAATAAGACCCATTTACACCACTTCCTGTCAAAACGCCACCAATTGGCAGGGTATTTACAAAAACACTAGTGTCCTTAAAACAATAATTGGAGGTTAAACCAGAAAGGCTTAACGGTGGAAGATCATAAATAGTAATACTAAAGGTATCTAGACAACCACCAATAGATGTATAAGTTATAAAATTCTGTCCTAAAATTAATTGACTAGGCGCAAATAAACCCGTATTACCATCAAGAATACCATTACCTATCCAATATCCACCACTAGGGTATACATTCAATATAATATCGTTAGAGGATTGACAAAAAAGAGTGTCAATTAAGACTGCTTGAGAAGCAATTTCTACAATTAAATTATCAGAACAACTATTAGCTGTATAAGTTAAAGTATGAAATCCTACTCCTGCAATTTGCGGACTAAATTCACCAGGAAAACTAGAACTAATTATTCCATTTCCACTCCAAATTCCATTAGCTGGAGTTCTAGGAACTATTCCTAAATCTAATAACTGAATTCCTTCATTCATACAAAGAAATAAAGTATCGATTTGAATATCAGTATCCAAAACTGAAATCTCTGCTGTATCTGTACATCCACCAAAAGTATAGGTAACGAGATCAATACCTGCTCCTAATGAGGGGTTAAAAGTTCCAGTAATTTGGTTGGTAATATATAATCCATTCCAAACTCCCCCTAATGGACTACCAATCAAATTAAAAGGGGAAGAAGAAGGGCAAACTACTAAATCAGAACCTGCATTTATCTCATTTATTAAAACATCAACATAATCATCACATCCCTGAATAGAGTACATTAAATTATGTAAGCCATCAGCGGCAATATCTGTTAAGAAGAATCCATCAGCAGTGACAGGCCCTCCTAAAATTGATAATTTATCCACCGCAATATCTGACTGCCAATTTCCTGTAATTACTCTTAAGCGTAATTTAACTTCAGAAGCATTAAAGGCAGATAAACTAATAGAATATTCTTTCCATTGATTTCCTAAATCACCAGATATATACCAATAATCTAAATTCCAATTTACACCATTATCAATTGAAACATCAACAGCAAAACTACCTTGACCTGCCCCTTGTTTATGCATCCAAAAATGTAAAATAGGATTATTATAAGCTGATAAATTTAAACAAGGACTAATAATAGCTGCAACCTTTGCTGGATTATTAGCACTAGAAGCTTCAGTATAAATGTAATTATAACCTTCAAAAGCAGAGTTTGGTCCAGTTGTTGATGAAGGAGTACCACCATTGTTAACTTGCCAGTCAAAATCATTATTAGGTTCATGTATCCAATTACCAAAACCCAATTCAAAGCCATCCTGAAATGGATATTGCAAAATAGGGTTTAAACAAGAACTTGACAGTTGAGGATTATCAGGCAATACTGACCATATACCATTTTCAGGCATAAAGGAAAGTCCGTAATTACCTGAATTTTGACAAAGAGTAGCATTAGCTGGTGTAGTAATTCCTGAAACAGTCACCAATAAAGTATCGGAACATCCATTTGGCAAAGTATAAATTGCTGTTATTAGAGCAAGATTATTGCCTGTTGTAATATTTCCGTTTGCTTGAATGCAACTACAACCTGACCAAATTCCTCCTGGAGTTGTCACAGAAGAATTAAGATTAAAACTAGTATTAAAACAAGCTGAAATATCTGAACC
>CATEYX010000039.1 GCA_949511925.1 Cryomorphaceae bacterium
ACCAAAAGAATGAACATGCTTTTAGCTGTTTTGGAAAAAAGATGTGGCTTTATGCTTGGAGCAAAAGATGTTTTTTTAAATATTACTGGTGGAATAAAAATTGATGATACTGCTATTGACTTGGCAGTAGTTTGCTCTATCCTTTCTTCTGACCAGGACATTGCGCTTGACATGCTTACTTGCTTTGCAGGCGAAATAGGATTGTCTGGTGAGATACGGGCTGTAAATAGAATTGAAAATCGTATTGCAGAGGCTGAGAAATTAGGTTATAAGCAAATTATTATTTCTAAATACAATAAGTTTAATGCTAAAGCATTTAACATTGAAATTGTACAATGTGGAAAGATTGAAGAGGTTTTTAGAAAACTCTTTTAAAGAAAAATTACTTTTTAATCATTATAACAAACATTTCTTTACCTGCTCTTTTCTTTATTGAATTATGAGATGGTTCCATTGTCAGTATATCAAAATACGGCATAAAATATTTTTCATACTCTTTTTTATCTCCTCCAAATGGAGGCCCCTCTTGTGTTAATGGAAAATTGAACATAAGGCCAGCAATCTTACCTCCTTTTTTAAGAATATTATGAGCTTGAAAGGAGTAAGTAGTACGTAATTCTGGATGAATTGCACAAAAAAATGTCTGTTCTAAAATCAAATCAAATTGCTGGTTGATTTCAAAAAAATCGATACATAAAATATTACTTTTAGGAAAAGATGTTACTCTATTTTTAAAATTATTTATTGCTGTTGGGGAAATATCTGCAACAATTACATTTTTAAAACCTTGATTATGTAAATATTCAGCTTCATGAGAATTACCAGCCCCAGGAATTAGTATTCTAATTGATTTATCTGCTAATTGATCAATATATTCCTTTAACGGAATAGATATTTTTCCTAAATCCCAACCAATCTCATTATTTAAGTATCTAGCATCCCAGAATCTTTTATCAAACTTTGTAATTTTCATCTACTTTAGTTTTATCATTCTAAAAGAAAATGATTTATTTCAATATCTGATCCGTATGCTCTTTAGTTTTTACTTTTTCAATAATATCTTCTATCATCCCTTTTTCATCAATAACAAAAGTCGTTCTACTTATTCCGTCATACTCCTTACCCATAAATTTCTTTGGGCCCCATACTCCATAAGCATTAAGTACTTGTTTACTCTCATCAGAAATAAGTGAAAATGGTAAATCATGTTTCTCAATAAATTTAACATGTCTTTCTGGGCTATCAGCTGAGCAGCCCAAAACCACATATCCTTTATCTAAAAGTAACTTATAATTATCTCTCAAATTACAAGATTGAACTGTACAGCCTGGAGTCATATCTTTTGGGTAAAAATAAAGTACCACTTTACTGCCTTTAAACTGCTCTAATGTAATTGTATCTCCATTTTGATCTACGGAATTAATTGCCGGTGCGCTATGTCCTATTTTTAAATTTTTCATAATTTATGTTTAATTTATAATGTTCCTCTTCTTGCTTGTTCCGCCTCTATACATTCAAAAAGAGCTTTAAAGTTACCTTTACCAAATGATTTCGCTCCCTTTCTTTGTATAATCTCAAAAAATAAGGTGGGTCTGTCCGTTAATGGTTTTGTAAATATTTGCAATAAATACCCTTCTTCATCTCTATCCACCAAAACGCCATGCTCTTTAAGGGTTAGAATTTCTTCATCTATTTTTCCAACTCTATCTAGCACAGTATCATAATATGATGATGGTACTTTTAAAAACTCAACTCCTCTTTTAGCCATCTGAGCAACAGTAGATACAATATCATCAGTAGCTATTGCAATATGCTGTACTCCCGGCCCATCATAAAAGTCTAAATATTCCTCAATCTGAGATTTCTTTTTTCCCTCTGCAGGTTCGTTTATTGGAAACTTAATTCTTCCATTACCATTTGTCATGACCTTACTCATAAGGGCTGTAAATTGAGTGGAAATATCCTTATCATCAAAAGTAATAAGATTAGCAAATCCCATTATATCATTATAGAATTTCTCCCAAATATTCATTTCATTCCAACCCACATTGGCAACCATGTGGTCAATAAATTTTAACCCAACTGGTTCTGGATTATAATCAGATTCCCATTTTTCAAATCCTGGTAAAAAAGTTCCTTTATAATTTTTTCGCTCTATAAAAACATGAACTGTATCTCCATAAATTTTAATGCCAGATTTTACAACTTCACCATCAGCATCTTTTTCTGTTCTAGGTGCAAAATAAGATTCTGCTCCTCTTTTAGTAGTTTCTTGCCATGCTTTTGTAGCATCATCCACCCAAAGAGCTAATACCTTTACGCCATCACCATGTTTTTTTATGTGATCAAAAATTTCATTATTCTCCCCTGGCATTGGAGTAGTAAATACCAAACGGATTTTATCCTGCACCAAAACATAAGAGGTTCTGTCAGTAACTCCTGTTTCCAAACCTGCATAAGCTAAAGATTGAAATCCAAAAGCAGTTTTATAAAAATGTGCTGCTTGCTTGGCGTTTCCAACATAAAATTCTACATAATCTGTTCCTAAAAGTGGTAAAAAATCCTGTGCTTCTGGAAATATTTTCTCTAAAGAATATGTTGTATTATTTGTTTTTGTTAAATCGTCTTTCATTCTAATATCTATTTAATCCAGCCATGATTTATGGTACTTGCCATCAGAAAGTTCAATGGCTGCTTTTGTTAATTTAAGCGGTGCAAATGTATCAACCATTACAGCTAATTCATCTGTTTTTGTTTGACCTATACTTTTTTCTGCAGTTCCAGGGTGAGGCCCGTGAGGAATGCCTGCAGGATGCAAGGAAATAGATCCTTGATCCACATGATTTCTACTCATAAAATCTCCATCTACATAATAAAGAACCTCATCCGAATCAATATTTGAGTGGTTATAAGGTGCAGGAATAGATTCGGGATGATAATCATACATTCTAGGTACAAATGAACAAATTACAAATCTAGAAGTTTCGAAAGTTTGGTGTACTGGTGGTGGCTGATGCACTCTACCTGTAATAGGTTCAAAATCATGAATTGAAAATGCATAAGGAAAATTAAATCCATCCCACCCTGCTACATCAAAAGGATGTGATGCATAAGTATATTCATGTATCATTTGCTCCTTCTTTATCTTAATGATAAAATCTCCTTTTTCATCATGCGTTTCTAACTCTTCTGGCACTCTTATATCACGCTCACAATAAGGAGAGTTTTCTAGTAACTGGCCAAAATGATTGCGATATCTTTTAGGCGTATAAACGGGTGTGTAAGATTCCACAATAAACAATCTGTTATCTGCACTATCATATTTCATGGTATAGATAATTCCTCTAGGAATTACTAAATAATCTCCTTCTTTAAACTTTATATTTCCAACAAAAGTCCTTAGTGTACCTGTCCCTTTATGAACAAAAATTACTTCATCCCCATCTGTATTTTTATAGAAATAATCTTCCTCCAAATTAGTCGGAGCAGAAAGTAAGATGTTCAAATCATTATTTAGCATTATAGAAATTCTACTTTCTAAATGATCAGCAACTTTAGGAGCATCAAATCCATTCAGCATATAGGCTTTTAGATTTTTATCAACTGCAATTTCTGGCGCTACTGAATAAGCTTTTTTAATATCCTTAACCTGAGTTGGTCTTTGTAAATGATATAAAAGTGAAGACATTCCTTCAAAACCAATAGTTCCAAACAATTCTTCATAATGGATATTCCCATCCTCTTTTCTAAAAGTAGTATGCCTTTTATGAGGCATTTTTCCTAATTTATGATATCTTGGCATACAGTTATTTTTATGCAAATATAGGACTTAAAACATAAACAAGGCATGAATTATATCATCCCTAAAATAAAAATGATAATTTTGCCCTACTAATGAAACTCCTTACTTATAAAATAAAAAATTTGGATACTCCACAAATTGGAGTGTTACAAAATCAGTCGGTTTATAACCTGAATAATTGCTTTGGAAACATCTCATTAGTAGATCTAATTCAACTTAAAGATTATCAAGATCAAGTAGCCAATTTTATTAGCAATAACGATTGTTTAAAACACGATATTGAGGATATTACTGTATTGCCTGTCATTCCAAAACCTACTTCCTTTAGAGATGCTTACGCTTTTAGGCAACATGTAGAAACATCTAGAAAAAATAGAGGTGTAGAGATGATTCCAGAGTTTGATGAGTTTCCGGTATTTTATTTTTCGAACCATAACGCCATGTTTGCGGATAGTCAGAATATAGAACTCATGCCTGATCATTTTTACAGGCTAGACTATGAATTAGAATTTGCCATAGTAATTGGAAAAGGCGGGAAAAACATATTATCTAAAGATGCAGATGATCACATTGCAGGTTTTTGTATTTTAAATGACTTAAGCGCAAGAAGACTACAAATAGAAGAGATGAAGCTAAATTTAGGCCCTGCAAAAGGAAAGGATTTCGCCAATGTTATTGGCCCTTATTTAGTAACTCCTAACGAGATAGAAAGTAAAAGTATCGACACTCCTTTTGGAAAAAAATATGATTTACAAATGAGTTGTTATATAAACGGAGAGTTATTGTCTAAAGGTAATGCAAAAGATATGAATTGGACTTTTGCTGAAATTATTGAAAGAGCATCTTATGGAGTAGAACTTTTCCCAGGAGATATTATAGGATCAGGTACTGTAGGTACAGGTTGTTTGTTAGAATTAAATGGAACTGAAAAGAGAAAAAATCCTGATTATATAGAAAGGTGGATACAAGAGAATGATGAGATTGAAATGCAGATTGAAGGGTTAGGAAAAATAACCAATAAGATTATAAAGTCAGATAGCAATCACTCCTTATTAAAATTAAAAAAATGATTAAGACAATAGATATACAATCAGGAGAAACAGCTGGATTATACCAATATTTATCTGCTGCAGTAACCCCAAGACCCATTGCATTTGTAAGTACTATTGATTCAGAAGGAAATGAAAATTTAAGTCCGTTTTCCTTTTTTAATGTATTCTCTGTAAACCCGCCAATCTTAGTTTTTTCTCCTGTAAGGAGAGTAAGAAATAACACTTCAAAACATACTTTGGATAATGTACATCAAGTAAAGGAATGCGTGATTTCATTAGTAACAGAAGAAATTGCTCAGCAAGTTTCTTTGGCTTCATGTGATTTTGACAAAGAAACAAACGAGTTTGAAAAAGCAGGATTTACAGAAATAAAATCAGATTTAATAATCCCTTCAAGAATAAAAGAATCCCCTATAAACTTTGAATGTAAGGTAAATGAAGTAATTACTTTAGGAGAAGAAGGGGGGGCGGGTAGTTTAGTGCTTTGTGAAGTTTTAAAAATGCATATTGATGAATCTGTTTTAGACGAGAACAATGCTATTGATCCATTTAAACTAAATATTGTAAGCAGGTTGGGAGCCAATTGGTATGGAAAAACAAACAAGGATTCGCTTTATGAAATTGCAAAACCAATTTCAAGAATGGGTATGGGAATTGACAACCTACCAGAAGAAATTAGAAAATCTGTAATTTTGACTGGAAACGAACTTGCAATTTTAGCTTCAGCAGAGAATATTCCTGCAAAAAAAGAGTTTACTCCTATAGATAAAAAAAATACAGAAGAAAAACATATCTTAGCCAAAGAATTATTAAGCCAAGGAAAAGCAGAAGATGCTTGGCAAATACTATTATAAACAACTAAAAAAACAAAAAATTATGTCATTCGAATTACCAAAATTACCTTACGCTTATGATGCGTTAGAACCACATATTGATGCTAGAACTATGGAGATTCACCATAGTAAACATCATAATGGATATACAAACAACTTAAACAATGCTATTGAAGGAACAGATTTGGCAGGGAAATCAATTGAAGAAATTTGCGCAACTCCAGGCTTAAGTGGTGGAGCAAGAAACAATGGTGGAGGATATTTTAACCACTGTTTATTCTGGAACATTATGAGTCCAAATGGCGGTGGAGAACCAACAGGAGCAATTGCAGGAGCAATAAATAAAGAATTTGGTTCTTTTGAAGAGTTTAAAAATACTTTTTCAGCAGCAGCAGGAACAAGATTTGGTTCTGGTTGGGCTTGGCTAGGTGTAAAGGACGGAAAGCTTAAAGTATCTTCAACTGCAAACCAAGACAACCCATTAATGGATGATCAATGCGGATGTACTCCTGTTTTATGTTTAGATGTTTGGGAGCATGCTTACTACTTAAACTACCAAAACAGAAGACCAGATTACATTAATGCATTCTTCAATGTAATCAACTGGGAGGAAGTAAACAAAAGATTTGAGTCCGCTTTATAATATTTTTATAAATTTGCCACACGAAAATTTAATTACACTAATAATTTAAACAAAAATGAAAAACAAATTTGCCTTAATTGCCCTTTTAGGATTATTCCTTGCTGGGACTTACACTGTTTATGCACAAGATGCTAATGATACTATTGTAACAGAAGAAACAGTTGCTACTACTTTAGAAACTGAACAAGCACCTGCACAAATTGAAGAAGAAATAGTAGCTGAAGAAGCTGCATCATTTCACCAAATCATTAAACAAAAATTTATTGAAGGTGGGCCTGGCTTTATGGGGATTGTATTATTATGTTTAATCTTAGGATTAGCTTTAGCAATTGAAAGAATACTCTATTTAAACATGGCAACTACTGATACTGACAAACTTTTAAGTGATGTTGAAGTAGCTTTAAAATCAGGAGGTGTTGAGGCTGCACAAGAAGTTTGTAGAAATACAAAAGGACCTGTAGCATCAATTTTCTATCAAGGCTTAGAGCGTTCAGATGAAGGAGTTGATATGGTCGAAAAATCAATTGTTGCTTACGGTTCAGTTCAAATGGGACTTTTAGAAAAAGGATTATCTTGGATTTCATTATTTATTGCACTTGCTCCTATGCTTGGATTTATGGGTACTGTAATTGGTATGATTGGAGCCTTTGATGCTATTGAAGCTGCAGGAGATATTTCTCCATCATTAGTGGCTGGAGGTATTAAAGTTGCACTTTTAACTACTGTATTTGGTCTTATTGTAGCAATGATTCTTCAAGTTTTCTATAATTACTTAATTGCAAAAGTAGATTCAATTGTTAACTCAATGGAAGATTCTTCTATCTCTTTAATTGACTTATTGGTTAAAAACAAATAATCATGGAAAGTTTAATTAATATAGGAATCATATTAACTTACGTGATGGTTGCTTTTGCAGCTTTTGCAGCAATTGGTTTTGGCATCAAACAAATGATTCAGAAAACTAATAATGCTAAAAAAACGCTATACACTATTGGTGGACTTTTTGTTATAATTCTTTTATCCTACCTTATGGCTTCTAATGAAGTTTTAGGTTCGTATGAAAAATATGAAATCACAGCTTCAACTGCTAAACAAGTAGGAATGGGATTAACTACATTTTACATATTAGCTATTGGTGCTATAGGTGCAGTTTTATATGCTGAATTATCAAAATCATTTGCTAAATAATGGCTAGTTCAAGAAGAGGGTTGCCCGAAATTAATGCAGGATCAATGGCCGACATTGCCTTCTTGTTACTTATCTTTTTCTTGGTAACTACTACTATGGATGTCGATACGGGTATTGCTCGTAAACTACCTCCTATGCCTGAGGAAGAATTGCAAGATGAAGATCCGCAAATTCATGCTAAAAATATATATGTAGTATTGATTAACACCAACAATCAGTTATTGGTTGAGGGAGAGTTAATGGATATTTCACAATTAAGAGATGGAGCAAAGGAATTTATTGATAATAACGGTAGAGATGCCAATTCATCAGAAAATCCTGAAAAGGCAATTATCTCATTGCAAAATGATAGAGGAACTGAGTACATGACTTATATTCGTGTGCAAAATGAACTTGCTGCTGCCTACAATGAGTTAAGAAACAAAGCTGCATTGAATAAATTTGGCGAGCGTTATGCTAATTTAAATAAAACGCAAAAAAAGGAAATTAGAAAAATGTACCCTCAGAAAATATCTGAAGCGGAACCAAAAAATATAGGAGGAGATTCATAATGAGTAAATTCAGAAAAGGAGGTAAAAAAGGAATGCCAGCTATATCAACTGCATCTCTGCCAGATATTGTTTTTATGTTACTTTTCTTTTTCATGGTGACTACAGTAATGCGTGAAACAACATTGTTTGTTGATGTCTTAACGCCAAAAGCTACTGAGATAAAGAAAATGGAAAAGAAATCATTAGTTAGTTATATTTATATTGGTTCACCAGTTAAAAGAATGCAAGCTTCTTATGGTAGTGCTGCTCGTATTCAATTAAATGATGCTTTTGCTGAGGTTAGTGAAATTCAAGAATTTATTGCTACAGAGCGTGAAGCAAGAGACGAAAAAGAAATTCCTTACATGACTACATCTATTAAGGCAGATGAAACCGTAAGAATGGGAATTATTACTGATGTAAAACAGGAACTCAGAAAAGCAAATGCACTAAAAATTAATTATTCTACTAGAAAAGGAGATTATTAAAAACTAGTCATTAGCAGTTAGATATTAAAAATTTAAAAGAGGCTGATTAATCAGCCTTTTTTTATGCTCAAATTTTTCTGAAGAAGAAAAACCAATAGCCCTACTGCCATAAAACTAAAAAAGGCTTCCTGCCATGTTGCTGTGTTTTCAGCTAAGTAGGCATAATCAGAAAAAGTAGGATAAGCAAAGGTAACAGCCATAGCATTATTTAGCAAGTGTGCTATGATAGGGAGCCAAAGAGAGCAACTCCAATAAAATAAGTAGCCTAGCACTAAACCTAGTACAAATCTTGGTAAAAAACCCTGAAACTGCATGTGGATTGCACTAAACAGAATAGCCGTAATGATAATTGCCACATGTGGTTTCCCTAACCAGTGGGTCATCCTTTGCTGCAAGTAGCCTCTGAACAAAAGTTCCTCCCCTACTGCTGGTATAATGGCTATTACTAGTAAATTGAAAAGCAAATCGCCAAGCGTATTCATTTTTAAAAAGTATTTGGTAATCTTTTCTGCATTATCATCAAATACCAACATCCAATCAGGAATATTAAAACTCATATTCCATTCGTAAATAAAAGCAATAAAAGGATTAATCAATAACATAATAGCAATAGCCAACAGTAGCGTCTGTCGGTTAAAATTTAACTTTAACTTTAAATCAAAATCACATAAATAGGCATACAGCAAAGTAGGTGTGATAAATAAACCTATTGCACTGAACATTTGTATAAATTTAACGGCATCTATTTCGGACTGGCTGGTAAATTGCATCATACTTACTGCCATTAAAGTTACATCAGTAAAGAATACGATACCCGCTTGAGCCAGCAAAGTGTGTAGTATGACTGATACTACCATCATTAGAAACAAAATTCCTAATTTACTAGTTGATGACTTGTCTTTAAATATCCCTTTTAATCTCATTATTATGTATTTTTGCAAAATATGGGCGTAAAGATAGGAAATATTGATGTAGGGGAATTCCCTTTATTATTAGCACCAATGGAGGATGTTAGTGACCCACCTTTTCGTGCTTTATGTAAACAGAATGGTGCAGATGTAATGTACACAGAATTTATCTCTTCAGAAGGTCTAATTCGTGATGCTGACAAGAGTGTAATGAAGTTGGATATCTATGATTTTGAACGCCCAATTGGAATACAAATATTTGGTTATGACATTGAATCCATGCGACAAGCTACTGAAATATGTGCTGCTGCAAAACCTGAATTCATTGATATTAATTTTGGTTGCCCAGTTAAAAAAGTAGCTAACAAGGGAGCTGGTGCGGGGATATTGCTTGACATCCCAAAGATGGTAGCCATGACCAAAGAAATTGTAAAGGCTACTCACCTGCCCGTTACTGTAAAAACACGCTTAGGCTGGGATGACAATACAAAGTATATAGTTGAAGTTGCGGAACAATTACAAGATGTAGGGATACAAGCCCTATCCATTCATGGGCGTACCCGTAAACAAATGTATAAAGGAGATGCTGATTGGACTTTAATTGGAGATGTAAAAAATAATTCTAGAATGCACATTCCTATTTTTGGAAATGGAGATGTGAATTCACCTGAAAAAGTAGCAGAAGTAAAAAATAAATATGGAGTAGATGGGGTAATGATTGGACGTGCTGCTATTGGATATCCTTGGATATTTAACGAGATAAAACATTACCTAAAAACGGGAGAGCATTTAGCTCCACCCACTATTGCCGATAGAGTAATTGCTTGTAAGCAGCACCTAAAACATTCTATTGAGTGGAAAGGTCAAATACTTGGTATTGCAGAAATGAAACGTCACTACACTAATTATTTTAAAGGCATTCCTCATTTTAAAGATTATCGCATAAAAATGGTAACAAGCGACAACCCTGAAGAAGTACACGCAATTTTAGATGATGTAGCAAATAAATTTGCTGAGGTTATTTTTTAAATAGTTTTCTGCCAAGCAATTTTGCAGGATACCATGAAGCTAATACTCCAATTATAAATACGGTAACACTAACTAATAACACATCCAAAAAAGCGATAGCAATAGGGTAAGTATTGATTACAAAACTACCCCCACCCATACTTATAAAACCAAAAGTTTGTTGTAAAAAAGCAAGTCCCAAGCCGATAATCAAACCTATACCTGTGCCTAAGACTATGGTAAGCATACTCTTTTTAAAAAATAGTGATTGGATATCTTGAACGGTACAACCCAAGCTTCTTAGAGTAGAAATATCTTTTTTCTTATCTAGCATAAGCATACTAAGCGAACCGATAATATTAAAGGTAGCAATTATCATAATAAAAGTAAGGATTAAGAAAACAGCTAGCTTTTCGGTATTCAATATTTTGTAAAGAAATTCCTGTTGCTGAAGGCGATTTTTAATCATATACTTAGGACCTAGTACTTTTTGTAATTGCTTTTGGAGAGCAATCATCTGCCCTTCATCTTTTAGTTTTATTTCAATGGCTGAAACTTCATTATCTCGTTCTGCTAATTGCTGGACAAACAATAAAGGGGTAATAATATATGCGGCATCCACCTCAGCTTGAACTCCAAAAACTCCAACGGGTAGCACAGCCGATTGCTCAAACGCAGTAGATGGATTCAATAAGGTTGTACTATTTCTATTTGGCATAAACACGCTCAATTGTTCAAACATAGAGCCAATACCCATAGATAAATAGTAGGCAACTCCCCTACCTACAACAGCTACATTATTGCTTTCAAAACCGTTAATATACTCCCCATCAACTAATAAAGAATTAAAATTTGTAAGTTCCAAATATTCATCACTTACTCCCTTAGCAGTAGCTATATATTCCTTTTCTTGATATTTTAAGAGTACTTTTTCCTCTAACACCAATGCTGAAGTTTCTATTTCTTCAACTGTAAGCAGTAAAGTTTTAGCTTCATTAGGATTAAAAGTTTTACCTTCAGCAGAAGTGATTTTTAAATGTGGATCAAAGGAATTATACATACTTAAAACCAAATCCTCAAAACCATTAAAAACAGATAGAACCAAAATAAGTGCAGCTGTACCAATGGATACTCCAAATAGTGAAACCCAAGAAATTATATGCACAAAACTGCTACTTTTCTTAGTTGTAAAATAGCGTTTGGCAATAAAAAATGGGAAATTCATTCAGCTTTATTTTTTCAATAATCGGTCAATCTCTTCAGCATATGCAGCCGAATCATCCAAATGAAATTGAAGTGTTGGTACAATACGTAATTGATTTCTCACGCTTTCACCCAGTTTTTTACGAATCATTACCGTATTGCTTTTAATTACTTTTAGGGCAGCTTCAGGGTCATCAACAGGAAAAATACTTAGAAAAATATTGGCATCAGCCAAATCAGGAGAAATACGAACAATAGTTAAACTCACCATTATATTCCCTAATATCTCTTGAGTATTCTGCTGAAAAATTACAGAAAGTTCTTTCTGAATTAAACGCGATACCTTTTTTTGTCTTGTTGATTCCATAAGTGCAAAAATAGGGAAACCTTTCTTATCTTTGCACAATGCATTATTTCTTACGAATATTAAAATATGTAAAGCCTTATTTACCATTTGCACTACTGAATATTTTTTTCAATGTGCTAAGTGTTTTATTTTCTTTAGTTTCCTTAACAATGGTTGTCCCATTCTTAGGAATCCTTTTTGAAACACAAGAAAAGGTATACAATCCTCCACCGCTAAGCCTTAATGCAGCAGCCTTAAAAGACAACTTTTACGCCATCATAAGCTCCATTGTTGACGAAAAAGGAAAGATAGAGGCCTTATTTTTCATTTGTATTTTGGTGTTAGTTACCTTTTTTTTCAGAAATCTGTTTCGTTATTTATCCCTTTATTTTTTAACGCCTATTCGTAATGGAGTTGTACACGACCTGCGTATGGACTTGCATAAAAAAGTGATATCCTTGCCACTTCCTTTCTTTACTGAAAAAAGAAAAGGCGATATCACAGCTCGTATGACTTCTGACCTTGTAGAAATAGAATGGTCAATTATGAGTTCCTTAGAAATGATATTTAAGGACCCTTTAAATATAATTATTTACCTAGCAACACTTATAGTGATAAGCCCACAGCTTACAATATTTGTTGTTCTGCTCTTTCCTGTTACTGGCGTTATTATTGGGGTTATAGGTAAGTCACTAAAAAAATCATCTGACAGAGGACAAAACAAAATGGGGGATTTACTCTCCATTATTGATGAAAATATTTCTGGATTACGAATCATAAAAGCATTTAATGCTGAAAGTCATATCAATAAAAACTTTGAAAAAGATAGTATTGAGTATAAAAGTATCATGACGAAATTATTAAGGAAAAAAGACCTTTCATCCCCTATGAGTGAGTTTTTGAGTACTATCGTTATGGTTATTGTTATGTGGTTTGGCGGTCAGCTAGTATTAAGTGCTAATGGAGAATTAACTGCTCAAGAATTTATTGGCTATATTCTTATCTTTTCCCAAATTATCCCACCTGCCAAATCCTTAACTACCTCATATTACCATATACAAAAAGGAAGTGCCTCTGCACAAAGAGTCTATGAAATACTAGATGCTGAAAATGAAATTGTTGAAGCTGAAAATCCAAAACAAATTAAACTCCTCAATAATCAAATTGAATTTAAAAATCTTACTTTCTCCTATGAGAAGCAAGAAGTACTAAAGGATATTAATTTTTCCATTGGCAAAGGAAAAATGGTTGCTTTAGTTGGACAATCAGGAAGTGGTAAATCTACTTTAGCGGATTTGTTAGCCCGATTTTACGACATTAATAAAGGCGAAATCCTTATTGACAAGAACAATATAAAAGAAATTGCTTTGGACGATTTACGTTCTTTAATGGGAATCGTAAGTCAAGACTCTATTTTGTTTAACGATACTATTTTTAACAATATTCGTTTAGGAAATGTTAACTCTAGCGAACAAGAAGTAATGGAAGCAGCTAAGATTGCAAATGCACATGAGTTTATTAAAGCTACAGAAAATGGGTACAACACCAATATTGGAGATAGCGGAAATAAACTTTCTGGAGGGCAAAAACAAAGACTAAGTATCGCTAGGGCAATCCTAAAAAACCCTGAGATATTAATTTTGGATGAGGCTACATCTTCCTTGGACACAGAGTCGGAACGCTTAGTACAGGATGCTTTAAATAAATTGATGCATTCGCGTACATCACTAGTAATTGCACATAGACTATCCACTATACAAAATGCGGATGAGATTCTAGTTTTAGAAAACGGAAGTATTATTGAAAGAGGAACACACCAAGATTTGATTACTCAAAACGGACATTATAAAAAACTTTCCGACTTGCAGAGTTTTGCTTAGTACAGGAAATTATTGTAAGGATATCTCACTTCATGTAATTGCTTAATCTTAACATAAAGCAAGTCCTTTAACTCATCAAAATGAGTTTTATTTAAAGCTGAAATAAATATACTTTCTTCATCTAATTTTGCCATCCAAGTTTTTTGCAATTCTTCTAAGGAGATATTTTCAGGAAGTATTGGTGTTAAATCATCTTCCTCTTTTGGAATAAAAGTATAGGCATCAATTTTATTGAATACAATTAAAATAGGTTTGTCAGTTACCCCAAGTTCAATAATAGTTTTGTTTACTATTTCTATTTGTTCTTCAAATTTAGGATTTGAAATATCTACTACATGCACCAGTAAGTCTGATTCACGCACTTCATCCAAAGTTGACTTAAAACTTTCCACCAACTGATGAGGGAGCTTACGAATAAAGCCGACAGTATCGGTTAGTAAAAAAGGTAAATTACCAATTACTACCTTTCTTACGGTAGTATCCAAAGTAGCAAACAATTTGTTTTCTGCAAAAATATCTGACTTTGCTAAGGTATTCATTAAGGTTGATTTGCCTGTATTGGTATACCCAACTAAGGCAACTCTTATCATATCTTGTCTGCCTTTCCTGCGCGTGAAACTTTGCTTATCAATTTTTTCTAACTTCTTTTTTAACAGCGCAATTTTATCTTTAATAATCCTTCTATCCGTTTCAATTTGTGTTTCCCCTGGCCCTCTCATTCCAATCCCCCCTTTTTGTCGTTCAAGGTGAGTCCACATCCTTGTAAGTCTTGGTAATAAATATTGGTATTGTGCCAACTCAACTTGCGTACGAGCTTGTGCGGTTTGGGCTCTACTTGCAAAAATATCTAATATCAGATTACTTCTATCTAGTACTTTCGTCTCCTCTCCAAAAATTTTCTCAATGTTTCTTATTTGTGACGGACTTAAATCATCATCAAAAATAATAAGCTTTATTTTATTTTCTTCTGAATAAATTCGCACCTCCTCAATTTTCCCCTTTCCTAAAAATGTTTTATTGTCTGGGTGAGGTAATTTTTGGGTAAAATTTCTAACTGGTTTTGCTCCTGCGGTATCAGCCAAGAAAGCAAGTTCATCCAAATATTCGTATGCTTGTTCTTTCGTGACATCAGGTGTAATTAAACCAATTAGTACAGCTTTTTCCATTAATTATTAAAGTAAGTTACTAAATGGCTATGATGCCTTTTTTCTATTTTCTATAAAACTTCTAATAAACGCAATAAAAGCAATGAAAGAAGATAAACTCATTGCTAAAACACGAAATAGCCCAACACCTCCTTGATCTATAGATATAGGTAGTCTTTTCCCTACAAGAGCAATTAGAACTAAGAGTGTTAATACAACAGCGATATGAGCAATAGCTTTGTTACTATTCTGAATTCCTTTATTACACAACAATAAAATAATTCCAAATAAAACAGTAATCAATGCAGTCCAATGCTCAAATGAAACAATTGTATCTAATGTATAATTACTAACATCAATATAACCCCATAAACCTAGTGAAATCAAAGTGAATGCGTTAATTAAGTTCATTTTTTGTGCAGTCATATAAAAATATTTTTATTGACAAATAAACAAATAAATTTCAACTTAATTTGCTAATTTCACGGCTTTATTATTATCCCTTTCAAATGAGATTACAATTTACTATCCTTTTTACTATCCTAAGTTTTTATACCCTTTTAGGTCAAGAAACTTTTTCTGTTAATGGAGTGGCCCAGAATTTTGAACCTATTCATGTCTTTACCAATGCCCATATTATTTTAAATCCCTCTAGTGAAATAGAAAACGGAACACTCATTATACAAGGGGATAAAATCATTGCGGCAGACACTAGTTTGAAGATCCCAACTGGAGCCATTATTCATGATTTGAATGGAGATTACATCTACCCTTCTTTTATTGATTTATATTCAGATTATGGCTTGAAAAAAGCTAAAAAAGGACAATACAGTTATCGTCCACAGTACGAAAGCAATAAAGCTGGTGCTTACCATTGGAATGAAGCCATTCATCCTGAAATAGACGCAAGCGCAAAGTTTGTTACAGATAAAAAATCAGCTACTGCTTACCTTAAAAATGGTTTTGGAGCAGTACTTTCTCATGTACAAGATGGTATATTAAGAGGTACCGGTTCTTTGGTGCTACTTTCAGAAAAAAGCGAACATGAAAATATAATTCTGCCACAAGCAGCAAATTATTTTTCCTTTAAAAAAGGAGTATCAAGACAAAAAAACCCTTCTTCATTAATGGGAAGTATCGCCTTAATTAGACAAACATTTTTGGATGCTGAATGGTATTCTGCACAGAATAATCAAACTAACCTCTCCTATGCTGCTGTAAATAATAACCAAGAATTGCCTCATATTTTTGCAGTAAATGATGAGTTAGATTATAGCCGAGTGTATAAAATTGCAAATGAGTTTGAAATTGATTTTATCATAAAAGGAAATGGAAAGGAATACAGTAGAATTGAGGAAGTAGCTGCAACTGAATTTCCAATAATTATTCCGCTTAATTTCCCTAATTCCTATGATGTGGATAACCCTGAAACAGCAGAATGGATTAGTTTACACAAACTAAAGGATTGGGAAACTGCTCCTTTCAACGCTAGTATACTTGCCCAAAATGAAGTTGAGTTTTGTATTACTTCTTCTGGATTAGATAAGGAAAGTAATTTTATAACTAATTTACGACTAGCAATTAAAAAAGGACTTAGCAAAAAAGATGCACTTGCCGCACTTACCACTACTCCTGCACAACTTATTGCAATGGATCATAAAATTGGGATTTTAGACAGTGGATATTTAGCCAATTTCTTTATTGCCTCTAAAGATATTTTTGAGAATGGTAAAATTTATGAAAACTGGACCGCCGGAGAAAAACAGATCATTACTAAAAAACAGGAAATTGATATAAGAGGGTACTATACTTTAAGTAATAAAGAATTTGAAAATAAATTGGTTGTCATTAAGGGAAGTATGGAAAAACCAAAAGCAACTATTTTTGCATTAGATTCCCTTGCGCTCAAAACAACTCTAGAAGGGGTAAATATTAATATCAGTACTAAAAATGGCGTATTTAGAGCTTTTGCTAAATTTCATAACGGGAATATTAAAGGTAAATATCAAGATAGTCTAGGGATGTATCATACCTTTAAACTTCAAAGAGATTCTCTTTTTAAAGAGACTAAAAAAGCCTTTATATTAACAATTGATAGTTTAATTCCATCAGTTTGGTTGCCTAATAAAGCACACGGATTTACAAGTCCTCCCAAAGCTGAAAATATCATCTTCAGAAACGCAACAATATGGACAAATGAGCAAGAGGGAATTTTGGAGAATACAGATATTGCCATTTCAAATGGAATGATTATTGCCCTTGGGAAAGAATTAGATGAATTAATTGTATTCCCTGAGACCGTAAAAATTACACAAATTAATGCTACTGGTAAACATGTTACTAGTGGGATAATTGACGAACACTCCCATATTGCCATAAGTAGAGGTGTTAATGAAGGAAGCCAGGCGGTAAGTGCTGAAGTAAGAATTGGAGATGTGATAAACCCCAATGATCATAATATTTACCGCCAACTTTCAGGAGGTACAGTTGCATCACAGCTTTTACACGGTTCGGCAAACCCAATTGGAGGCCAAGCTGCTATGATTAAATTAAGATGGGGAAGCGCCGCAGAAGAGATGAAAGTAGAGAATGCAGATGGTTTTATAAAATTTGCCCTAGGAGAAAATGTGAAGCAAAGTAATTGGGGAAATTTTGAGAGAACCCGTTTTCCGCAAACTCGTATGGGAGTAGAACAAGTGTTTTATGACGCCTTTTACCGAGCAAAAACTTACCAAAAACAATGGCAAGACTTTAATGCTCTCAGCTCAGAAGAAAAAGTAAGGTCAATTCCTCCAAGAGAAGATTTAGAGCTTAATGCTTTGGTTGAAATCCTAAATTCCGAACGCTTTATTACTTGTCACTCCTACATTCAATCCGAAATAAATATGCTTATGCATGTTGGAGATTCTATGGGCTTTACTATTAATACTTTTACACATATTTTGGAAGGTTACAAAGTAGCAGATAAAATGAAAAAACATGGTGCAGGCGGCTCAACCTTTTCTGATTGGTGGGCCTATAAATTTGAAGTAAATGATGCTATTCCTTATAATGCAACTCTACTTAATAATGCAGGAGTTATTACTGCTATAAATTCTGATGATGCTGAGATGGGAAGAAGATTAAATCAAGAAGCTGCAAAGGCAGTAAAATATGGAGGAACTTCAGAAGAAGATGCTTGGAAGATGGTGACTTTAAACCCTGCTAAATTGTTGCATATTGATGATAAGATGGGAAGTATCAAAATTGGAAAAGATGCCGACATTGTACTTTGGACAGACAATCCGCTTTCAGTTTATGCCAAAGTAATACAAACTTATGTGGATGGCAAGCTCCTTTTTGATGTTGAAGTTGACAAACAATTACGAGAAAGAGACCGATTGGAACGCATGCGCATCATACAGAAAATGAGTGAAGATGCAACTGGAGGTAAAAAACAAAAACCCGAACCTACTATTGAAAAATTATACCATTGTGATACTGAATATGATGAATAAAAAATACTTAAACCTTCTTTTTACACTATTGATTACAATAGCTGTACAGGCACAGAAACCTACCCTATTTATGGGAGCAACTGCCCATTTAGGAAATGGAACTAAAATTGAAAATGCTGCTATTAGTATGTTAAATGGTAAAATTGATATGGTTGCTGACGCAACAAGGATCCGTATTGATCCAAGTGCTTTTGATACCATTTATCGTGTACACGGAAAGCATCTGTATCCTGCATTTATTGTCCCTAACACAACTTTAGGAATTACTGAAATTGATGCTGTTCGTGCCTCAAATGATTACCAAGAAACAGGATCAATAAATCCTAATGTCCGCACCCTTATCGCTTATAATACTGATTCCAAAATAGCTAAGACAGTAAGAAGTAATGGTGTACTTATTGCTCAAGTAACACCTAGAGGAGGTACTATTTCCGGACAATCTTCAGTAATGCATTTAGCAGGTTGGAATTGGGAAGATGCGGCTTTAAGAACAGATGATGGAATACACTTAAACTGGCCTTCATCCTACTACCAAAGTGGTTGGTGGGCAGAACCTGGAACTAATAAAGAAAATGAGAAATATAACGAGAGTATTACTAAATTAAAAAGATTTTTCAAAAAAGCAAATTCTTATGCTAAATCCTCTAGTTTAATGGACTTAAGAATGGAAAGCATGAAAGGATTATTTAACGGAAATAAGACACTTTATATACATGCAAATAATGCAAGCGATATGTTGGATGTCATTTCGTTTATGAATGAATTTTCTATTACTAAAACAGTAATTGTTGGGGCTGAAGATGCACTTAAAATTGTGGATGAATTGAAAGAAAATAACATATCTCTTATCCTTAACAGAGTGCATAGGCTTCCAAGTAAAGTGGGCAGCCCAGTAGACGAACCATTTATGCAAGCGGCAAAATTACAAGAATCCGGAATTTTATTCTGCCTAAGTTATGCAGGGGAGATGGAGGCAATGGGAGCTAGAAACCTCCCTTTTAGTGCAGGAACTGCTGTAGCTCACGGATTAGATTATGAAAAAGCAATTAGTAGCATTACTTTAAACACTGCCCAAATTCTTGGCATAGATGAGTACTGTGGTTCTATTGAAAAAGGAAAGGATGCCACTTTTTTTATTTCTAGTGGGGACGCTTTAGATATGCGCACAAATAACGTAGAAAAAGCATATATACAAGGAGTTGCTATTGATTTAAACAACCATCAAAAAGAGCTTTTTAACAAATACAAAAACCGATAGTTTGTTTTTTCTATATTTGGAGAAAAGAATTATCATGAAAAGAATACTACTTGTACTTTCGTTAACTACTTTAATCTTTGCTTGCAAAAAGGAAGACGGCAAACCAAACACAACTACCAACATTGAAGGTTGTACAGATTCTTCTGCAACAAACTTCCTTTCAACAGCAACTGTTGATGACGGATCATGTGAGTATCCTCCTTCTGAATTAAAATTAACTAGAATTACAGTGAATTCAATGCCTATGACTAATAATGGGTCTGATTGGGATATTGGTATATTGGGAGCAGAAAATCCAGATGTTTTCTACGTTCTAAAACAAGGAAATGGAGATATCTCTTCATCAAACTCTAAAGATAATATAGAGTCATTTCCAATATTATTTACAGAAAACCTTCCTTATACGATAAATAATCTATCACAAGAATATACTATAGAGCTTTATGATAGCGATCAGATTGCTGGATTAGGAGAGAATGAATTTATTGGATCCTGTAGATTTACACCAAATGAGTATATTACCATTGAAGGTGATGAAATTAATATTATTAATAGTGGTGTAGATATGACGTTAGATGTTGAATGGCTTCAATAAGACAATTACTTCTCCCAAATCAACTTCTTACCAAAACCTAATTTATTGTGGGTCATTTTTATAAAATTGAGAGGCATGACCCAAAGATGTAATTCCATATTAGCAGCATAAGAAAAAGCTTTAATGTATTGTTCTTTCGCAATTTTTAAGCGCTCTCCCTTCAATTCTTCTATAGTACCTAGTAATTGAACACCTTGTATTTTGCTAACATTTTTAGTTTCTAAAGCGACACTTCCTGCAACATTAGTATTCGTAATAAAATCTTGAGCATGCTTGGTTTTTGTTTCGGTAGAAAAAATAAGCTGATTGCTCACTTGATCATACACATAAAAGAGATTGCAGCAATAAGGCTTGTCATTTTGGCTAGTTGCCAAAGTCAGTAAATGATGTTCATTTAAAAAATGAATAATTTGCTGATCAATCTGCATTATTAATATCCTATATTTTTTCTAACTCTTAAAAGCACTTCTTTAGCAATAATTCTTGCCTGGACTGCACCTTTCTCCAATTCTTTATCAATTATGGTTTTGTTTTCCATCAAGTAATTAAATTTTTCTCTCTCTGTAAAATAGGTGTCACAAATCAATTCAAAAAGCTCTTGCTTAGCATGCCCATATCCATAGTTTCCAGCCGCATATTTCTCAAATAAAGCATTTGCTTGTTCTTCTGTTGAAAGCAATTTGTATATTTTATAAATATTACAAACATCCGCATCTTTCTTATCTTTCATAGGAGTGGAATCGGTTTTAATACCCATTATTTGCTTTCTAAGATTTTTATCCGAAAGAAAAATATCAATAAAATTATTATAGGATTTACTCATTTTTTGACCATCAGTTCCCGGTACAATCATCACCCTTTCATCTACTTTAGTTTCAGGCAAAACAAAGGAGTTAGGGTATTTATGATTAAACCTTGAAGCAATATCTCTTGTGATTTCTAGGTGCTGAACCTGATCCTTTCCTACTGGAACAATATTTGCATCATATAATAAAATATCAGCTGCCATAAGAACTGGATAAATAAACAGGCCTGCATTTACCTCCGAAATTTTATCTGATTTATCTTTAAAAGAATGAGCCAATTGTAGTCTTTGGAAAGGAGAAAAACAATTTAAATACCAAGTTAATTCACACACTTGAGTTACATCTGATTGTCTATAAAAAATATTTCTTTCAGTATCAAAACCAAAAGCCAGCCAAGCTGCTGCAGTCGCATAAGTATTTTCCCTCAACTGTTCCGCATCACGAATAGTTGTAAAAGAGTGTAAATCAGCTATAAAAAATAAGCTTTCATTTTTCTTGTTTTTTGACAGTTCAATAGCCGGAATGATGGCTCCTAATAAGTTTCCTAGATGTGGCGTACCTGTGCTTTGTATTCCTGTTAATATTCTTGCCATTCTATTTTAAAATTTTGATGTTGTAAAAATAGGATTTTTATCTTTGCAATATGAAATGGGTCGGCTATCTTTTAAGTTCAATATGGCGTTTATGGTTTTTACTAATGTTTATTTTAGTGTTTATTCTATTTATGCCTGCTCTGTTTTTCTTTACTGCAATAGTAAAAAATGAAATTATAGTAGCTAAAATTGCCCGCTATTGGTCAAAATTAACAATATATCTTTCCTTCATTTTCCCTAAAGTAGAGTGGGAAGAAAAACTATCCAAAAAGGAACAATATATATTCTGCCCTAATCATGTTTCCACTTTAGATATCCCTTTTATTTTAGCTGTACTGCCCATGCCCTTACAATACATTGGAAAAGCTGAAATAGCAAAAATTCCTTTGTTTGGCTACTTCTTTAAAAACAATTCTGTTATTGTCGATAGAGCAAACAGAAGAAACGCGTATAGTGCATTCCTAAAAGCAGGAGAAAAATTGAAAATGGGGATTAACATGTGTATCTTTCCAGAAGGAGGGATACCAAAATCAGATATTTTTCTAAAGAAATTTAAGAACGGTCCTTTTCGTTTAGCATTGGATAAAAATATAAAAATAGTGCCTATAACTATGCCAGACAGTAAAAATATGTTTCCAGAGCAATACTTTAAAGGTAGGCCTGGAATAGTCCGTATTAAAATCCATAAGGCTATTGCTCCAAATAGCTTAAAAGAAAAAAGCATAGAAAATTTTAATCTTTCGGTTTACAATACTATTTTTGAACAATTAAAAAATTATGAGCAATAACATTACCATTGACGATAAATTAGTAGCAGATTTATCACGCCTAGCAAAACTTAAATTTGATGCTTCAAAAGCTGGAAAAATGAAAAGTGACCTAGATAAGATTATTGGTTTTGTGGATAAATTATCTGAGATAGAGACTGAAGGAGTTGAACCCTTAATTTACTTAAGTGAAGAAGTAAATGTATTAAGAATAGATGAAATAAAACATGAAGTTTCTCAAGAAAATGCACTTAAAAATGCACCACAAAAAGATTCTGACTATTTTAAAGTACCTACGGTTTTAAGAAAGTAATTATAGCTTAAACCAATTTTTAGCTTTTTTATTCTTGAGACAAACTTACGCCATTTTCACATATTTCCAATATAGAATTTATCCCTAAAATTAAGCACCTGTTATCAGCTAAATGTCCTGCAGGAAATCCAAAACAAATAGGGAAATCATAACCCTTAGTATAATCTAAAATTATTTGTTCAGCTGTTTTCCCAAAAGGGATAGAATTATCATTCATGTCACTCATTCCCCCAATAATTAGACCTTTTAAGTTCCCAAATATTCCATTACGTTTTAAATTCATCATCATTCTATCAATATGATAAAGATACTCATCTAAATCTTCAATAAATAAAATCTTACCTATCGTGTCAATATCCGATGAAGAACCTAATAATGAATAGAGAATAGAAAGATTTCCTCCTACAACATCACCCTCAATTTTTCCAAATTTATTAAGCGGATGCGCTTTACATTCAACATTATTTAAGTTACCAAAAAGAGCATTTTTTAATGACCACAAACTTTCATTAGTATTGCCTTCAAAATTGATGGGCATTGTAGCATGTAAACTAGCCATTCCTAAATTATTCAAATGAGAATGCAATACAGTTGCATCACTATACCCAACAATCCATTTTGAGTTTTTTTTCAAATTTGTAAAATTGATAGCATCAATTATCTGAACAGTACCATAACCTCCCCTAGCACATAAAATTGCTTTAATACTATTGTCATCAATCATGATTTGCAAGTCATTAGTTCTTTGATCAACTGTTCCTGAGAATTGATCGTCTTCTTGAAATAAATTAGCACCCAAAACAACTTTCAACCCCCAACTTTCAAGCGTTTTTATGGGAGGCTTTAATTCTTCTATAGTAATTTTACGGGCAGTAGAAATAATACCAATTTTATCACCAACCACTAATTTTTCAGGAATTATCATTTTTATTATTTTACTTTGTTATTGTTAGTTTCAGATCTAGTATCTAAAAGCGTATCGGTCTTGTGTCTATTTTCTAATAACTAAAACTTATCTTTGCGAAAATAATTTTTTCTGAGAGAAATGAGTATAAAAAGATACACAGTTACATCCGCACTACCTTACGCTAATGGACCATTACATATTGGACACATAGCGGGAGCCTACTTACCAGCCGATATTTATGTTAGATATTTAAAAGGAAAAGGCCATGATGTTGCTTTTGTTTGCGGGTCAGACGAGCATGGTGCTGCCATTACTTTGCGCGCTAAAAAGGATGGAGTGCCACCACAGGAAATTGTAGACAAATACCACAATATCAATAAAAAAGCATTTTCTGATTTTGGTATTGACTTTAGTATTTACCATAGAACTTCTGATAAATTACATCATGAGACTGCTCAGGATTTTTTCAAAACATTAGAAGAAAAAAATGTGTTCACTAAAAAAACAGCTGAACAATTTTATGATGAAGAAAATAATCAGTTCTTAGCGGATAGATACATAAGTGGCGAATGCCCTAAATGTAATGCTGATGGAGCTTATGGTGATCAATGTGAAAAATGTGGTTCAGCACTTAGCCCTGAAGAATTGATAAATCCAACCTCAACTTTAAGTGGCAAAACACCTATAAAAAAAGAAACTTCTCACTGGTATTTACCAATGCAAAAGCATGAAGAATGGTTAAAACCTTGGATAGAAAATGGCACCATTAATGGCAAAAACCATCATGACCCTAAAACTTGGAGAAGTCAAGTAATTGGTCAATGTAAATCATGGATTGATGGAGGTTTACAAGCCCGTGCCATGACGCGCGATTTAGATTGGGGAGTAAAAGTTCCCGTAAAAGATGCATATGGTAAAGTGCTTTATGTTTGGCTAGATGCTCCTATTGGTTATATTTCGGCAACTAAACAATGGGCCGCAGACAATAATAAAAATTGGGAGGATTACTGGAAAAATGAGGAAACTGAATTGGTACATTTTATTGGGAAAGACAATATCGTTTTCCACTGTATTATTTTTCCAATTATCTTAAAGGCGCACGAAGGGTATATTTTACCTACCAATGTGCCTGCAAATGAGTTTTTGAATTTGGAGGGGAAAAAACTTTCTACTTCACGTAATTGGGCAATTTGGTTGCATGAATATCTAGAAGATTTTAAAGAACAAGAAGATGCTCTGCGTTATGCATTATGCGCAACAGCTCCTGAAAGTAAAGACACTGATTTTACTTGGGCCGATTTTCAAGCAAGGAACAACAATGAATTGGTTGCTATATTTGGGAACTTCATTAATCGTGTAGTAGTTTTAACTAATAAATATTGGGAAGGAGTTGTCCCTAAATGTAATACTCTTGAAGCTTATGATGAGCAAGTGTTGGAGAAACTAAAAGCATTTCCTGATAAAATTAGTGCCTCAATTGAAAAATATCGTTTCCGTGAAGCGCTTGGCGAGCTGATGAACTTAGCTCGTCTAGGAAATAAATATTTAGCAGACACTGAGCCATGGAAGTTGAAAAAGACTGACGAGAAAAGAACAGAAACTATTATGAATATTTCCATGCAAATTTCAGCTTCTCTAGCTGTATTATCTGAGCCTTTTATGCCCTTTTCATCCGAAAAATTAAAAGGATTATTGAACCTAGATAACGTGAATTGGAATGATGCTGGAGGAATTATTATCAACGATAACCACAAAATAAATCCTGCAACTCATTTATTTAATAAAATTGAAGATGAACAAATTGAACAGCAATTAGAAAAACTTAAGCAACAATAACTAATACTAGTACATAATAACCACTATATTAGCCATTTAAAGTATATTCCATGAAACAATTAGCTACACTCATTATTTTAATTTCTATTAACTCTCTAATATTTGCTCAATGCAATGGAAGGTACCAAACAGAAATTTTTAGTTCCGTAGCTGTTAACGAAGTAAACTACTCTGATGTTTATACTGACAATGAACATAAAATGGATATATATACTGCAAATGGGGATACCGTAACAAACAGGCCTGTAATTTTGTATATGCATGGAGGCTCTTTTCTTGGTGGAAATAAATCAGAAATAGACTGCGTAGACTTCTGTGAAAACTTTGCTAAAAAAGGATATGTAACGGCTAGCGCTAATTATCGCTTAGCCTTGGATCCTCAATCTTTTGCCTTATATCAAGAAGAACAATATACAACCGTATTGAAAGTAGTCTCTGACATAAAAGGTGCAATTAGATATTTTAGGAAAAGTATAGTAAATGGAAATCCTTATGGTATTGATGGAAGTGCTATTTTTATTGGAGGCTACTCTGCTGGTGCTGTTGCTGCAATTCATTCATCCTATATTGACTCCATCTCTGATTTACCTATTTCTATAACATATACAGATTTACTAACGGGACAAACTGTTGACTTTAATCCACAAGATCTTGTAAGTGCAATTGGCGGTAATTTAGAAGGAGATGCTGGTAATTATGGATTTTCATCAGAAGTAAGTGGTGTTGTTAGTTTTGCTGGAGGGATAAATGATATAAACTGGATAGACATTAGTGATGAACCAATAGTAAGTTGCCAAGGAGATGCAGATCAAACAGTTAATTACAACTGTGGCCCAGGATTAAATATTCCAACAGTATTCACTCTATGTGGAGCGGCTGAAATACATCCTAAGGCTAATATTGAAGGATTAACAAATGATTATTTAGTGTTTTCTGGAGAAGGACACGAATGGTGTAGCGCAGGAAATAGCAGTCCATTATTTTTACAAGCACTAGATTTCACTAGTGCTTTCTTATTTCCTTTATTACCTTGTAATAATACCACATCAATTTCAGAAGAAAATACAAGAAATAAACAACTTATTCGCACTACTGATATTCTTGGAAGAAATGCTAACACAATAAACGATGGCCCTTTATTTTACATCTATGATGATGGTAGTGTTGAAAAGAGAATAATCCTAAATTAGTTGGAAAAACACAATAAACTAGGAAAAGAAGGGGAGCTTATTGCGTTTATGGTTTTGCAAAGAGATGGGTTTACAATTCTAGAAACAAATTGGCGTTTTCAAAAAGCTAAAATTGATATTATTGCTAGAAAAGATGGTTTTCTTATTTTTACAGAGGTAAAAACTAGAGGGAGTAAGAAATTTGGAAAACCATCAGACGCTATCGATAAAAAGAAAATAGCACTTTATAAAGATGCTGTTGAAGGCTATTTAGAGCAACACCCAAGTGAAGATGAAATCAGATTTGATGTAGTCAATATTATCATTGGGAAAGATGAAACCCAAATAGAACATATCCCCAATGCTTTTTAAGTATATTTGCAAAAATTTTCAAGATGAGAAGAGAAGGTAAAACTAGAAGAGACTTTAGCGAAAAACCAAATCCTAAAGCAAAATCTTCATTTCGTACTAAGCAGAATGAAAAAAAGACTGTGGATGACGGAAAAATGAGATTGAACAAATTCATTGCTAATGCAGGAATTTGTAGCAGAAGAGAAGCCGATAAATTTATTGAAGCAGGTGTAGTGACGGTTAATGGTGTTGGCGTTACTGAAATGGGATTACGTGTGAGTAAGACTGATGAAATAAAATTCAATGGACAAAGACTTAAGTCAGATCCCCCAAGGTATGTGCTTTTAAACAAGCCTAAAAACTATTCTGGCAGAGTGAATAGCGATTCAAGTACTACCTCAGTAATGCAACTAATAAAACAAGCTTGTAAGGAAAGAGTTTATCCAGTTGACAAACTGAATAAAACAGAAACTGGATTATTACTTTTCACAAACGATACTGACTTAGCAAAAAAACTAGGGGCTTCAAAAAAGAATATCAAAGAAATTTATCAAATCACATTGGATAAAAATTTAAGTCAAGTGCATCTTGAAAACATCCGAGAGGGAGTTTTCATGAATGGAAGAACTATTAACTTAGATTCAATATCCTACATAAACGGAAAAGATAAAAACGAGATTGGTATTGAAAATAGTAATGGAGGAATAAAATTAGTAAAACAGTTATTCGAAAAAATAAACTACAAGATCATAAAATTAGATAGAGTGTTTTTAGGTGGACTAACTAAGAAAGATTTACCAAGAAAACATTATAGACATCTTACTCAAGATGAACTAAATATTTTAAGACGGCTTTAATTTATACCAGAACTGAAAGTCTTTCGTTATTGCTTTGATTATCGTATTTTTATCGACTTAATGAAACAATTAATCAAACGCATTTTCCAAACACTCTTAGGAATTAGTTTATTCTTACTAATTGCAGGATTTGTAATTACCTATTTTTTCAGCGAAAAGGCTGAAAAAACAGTGATTAACAAAATCCAAGATCAAGTGACATCCGAGTTACAGCTTGGAGATGTTGCTTTTAGTTTATATGAGCAATTTCCTTCTGCATCCATAAAAATAGATAATTTACTTGCTTTTGAAAAAGAAGGATTTGATAATGACACACTCTTTTATGCAAAAACCACTTATATTGAACTTAGTATCATTGATATTATACTAGCAACAGTTGATATAAAAAGAGTAGTGGTTGATTATGGAAAAATTAATATAAAATATGATAGTGATAATAATCCTAACTTCGCTATTTTTAAAACTAATGAAGAAAGTAAAAATAAATTAACACTTAATAACTTACTCCTATTTGATACACATATTAGTTACAGCAAAAAAGGAGTTAATATTAAATGGGAAACACAAGAGTCATTTTTTAGCTTTACTGAAAGAAATGTAACCATAAATGCTAAATTATTTTCTGAAGAATTAATCGTACACAGTCGAGATTATATTCATAAAAAGAAGATGACATTAGATATTGCTCTAGAATTAAAAAAAGACAGTATTCTAATTCAAAAAGGATCAACCGTTCATATCGAAAATGTAAAAATTGATTTTTCAGGAGAAATTTTTCAGGAGAAAATAATTGACCTAAATTTTGCTTGTGAAGGGCAAGAATTAACCAACATCATTAACAATACCCCAGAACATCTTAAATCCATATATCGTACATTTCAAGCGAATGGGATTATAAATTGTAACGGAAATATTAAAGGATTAGTTAGTAGGGAATCTAATCCGTATCTTGATATGACATGTAATATTGAAAAAGGAAATTTCAATTTAAAAAGTAGGCCATTCATCTTAAAAAATGTTAGTCTCAACGCTAAAATAAATAATGGAGAGCTAAGAAATTTCCATGATACAAAAATTGAAATTAGTAATTTTGATACAAAAACAGAAAATGGGTTCTTAAAAGGAGATTTTAGCATTCAGAACTTAAATAAATATTATTTATCAGCTAACCTAAATTCTAGTTGGGATTTAGCCGAAATTAACCATTACTTTGAAGATTCCCCATTTTACAATTTACAAGGAAATCTAAATGCGAATACCAAATATTCAGGATACATATCGTTTAACAGCAAGTTTGCCAACTATTTTTTAGCAGCTAATCATACCTCAAAAACTAGCTTCAAAGAGGTACGTTTTACTTATAAGAATTTTCCTCTTGGATTTAATTTTAATAATGCTGAATGTACATTCAAAAATAATCGAATTGAAGTAAAAAATAGTGCTCTTACAATTGCAGATAGCGACCTTGATTTTGCGGGAGACATCACTGATTTAATTGAATATGTTCTAAAGAAGAAAAACACAATTGATATTACTGGAAAGCTAAAATCAACTTACATGAAATTTGATGAGTTGCTTACTTTAAAAGATACGGCAGAAGAAAAAGGCTCAGGAATTATGCCTAAATGGATTAATGCAGATTTAAACACAAACATCACAACCATTAGTTATGATGACTTTATTGCTTCAGATATTACAGGACAATTAAACTACAATAACCAGACTCTTACAGGGCAAGATATAAGATTAAATAGCTTAAATGGGAATATAGCTGGGGATTTCAAATTATATGAATCGAAAAATAATAAGTTAACCCTATTTTCTCAACTAAATCTCAAGCAGTTAAATATCCGAAATGCTTTTTTGGCTTTTAATAATTTCAATCAAGATTTTATAACTGCCGAGCATATTAAGGGAATCGGTACTGCCGAAATACAAATGCAAGCTACTTGGAAACCTGGTTTTATTTTTGAAAAAGAGGAGCTAAAAGTAAAGTCGCATTTGGTTATTGAAAAAGGAGAGTTAATACAATTTAAGCCCCTTGAAAGCCTATCTGATTACGTAAGTCTTGACGATTTAAAAGAAGTTCAATTTTCTACTTTAGAAAATACAATTGAAATTGACAACAGTGTCATTAGTGTCCCTACAATGGAAATAAAATCATCTGCATTATCAGTTTTCATTTCAGGAATCCATACCTTTGAACAAGAAATTGATTATCGAATTAAACTCTTACTTTCAGAATTAATGTCAACTAAATTCCGAAAGAAAAATACTCAAGTTAAAAAAACTGAATTTGGAGAGATAAAAGAAAATGGAAAGATATTTAACACCATCTATTTTAAAATGACTGGAAATTCTGAAAACCCTAACATCTCATTTGACGGTATACGCTTTAGGGAAGATGTGCAAAAAGGGATTACAAAAGAAAAAGAAGCAATTATAACTATCATTAAGGAAGATATCTTACGAACTAAGGAACAAGAAAAGCAGGAAAAAGGGCAGGATATTATTATTGAATGGGATGATGAATAAACGATAAAATGGATATATATTCTAAAAAACAAAAGTGGAAATTCACCCTATTAGGTTTTGCAATTATTATTGGAATATCTTCTCTTTTTGTAACCAATCGTTTAGTTAAACAGCTAAAGAATGAAGAGCGAAAAAAGATAGAACTTTGGGCACATGCTACTAAACATTTAGTTAGTATTACTGGAGAAGGAGATTACTCTTTAGCCATAAAGGTAATTTCAGAAAACAGCAATATTCCTGTTATTTTAGTTGATGAATGTGATAGCATTTTAGAGCATAGAAATTTCAATTACTACAGCAAAGTCGATAGTCTCTTATTAAAGATAGGGCTAATAAAAAAGAAAGAAATTACAAAATCTTATCTAAGAAGTGAGCTAATAGAAATAAGAGCAGGTGAAGAAATCCCAATTGAAATTAATATAATAGGAGAGAAACAATGGATTTACTACAAGGACTCAGCATTGCTTTACCAACTAAGATACTACCCAATTTACCAATTAGGATTCATTGGTTTATTCATGTTTATCGCCTACTTTATGTTTAGCGCCAGCCGTAATTCTGAACAAAATAAGGTTTGGGCTGGAATGGCAAAAGAAACAGCCCACCAAATAGGGACACCATTATCATCATTAATGGCCTGGGTAGAGCTTCTGAAAGATAAAGAAGGTACAGAAAGTATGGTTTTTGAGATGGAGAAAGATATTACAAGATTAGAAACTATTACAGATCGATTCTCAAAAATTGGATCAAAATCTGTATTAAGAGAGGTGGATGTAATACAGCTAATTAGGCAGTCGGTAGAATACTTGAAATCTAGAATGCCTGTCAATACTTTATTTACCCTTGATTTTCCAGACAAAAAAATTATCATTCCTGTAAATAGTATCTTACTAGAATGGGTAGTTGAAAATTTAGTGAAAAATGCAGTTGATGCTATGAAGGGAAAGGGAGAAATTAAAATCTCAATTACTGAAGATGCTAATAATCTTATCCTAAATATTGCAGATAAAGGAGGAGGAATTGATCGTTCAATTCTGAAAAATATATTTAAACCTGGAGTAACTTCAAAAAAAAGAGGTTGGGGGCTAGGACTTTCTCTATCTAAACGAATAATTGAGCAATATCATAAAGGAAGTATTTTTGTAATGCAATCCAAAAAAGGAGTAGGTACAACCTTTTGTATTCACCTACCTAAAAATCTAAATTCCACAGCTTCCTAAATTATTTTTATTCAGGTAATTCTGATGATATTCTTCAGCTCTATAAAAAATTTGAGAAGGAATAATTTGAGTAACAATTTCATTTTCCCAATTTTTCTGCTGTTCTTTTATAGATTGTTTAACCTCATTCTGTTGTTGCTTATTATGATAAAAAACAATTGAACGATATTGTGTTCCGCTATCAAACCCTTGCCGATTTAATGTGGTTGGATTATGATTTGCCCAAAATAGATTGAGCAAAGTAGTGTAACTAACTTTTTCTGTATTAAAATATATGTCAACTACCTCAGCATGATTTGTAGTTCCGCTACAGACTTCATTATAAGTTGGTAAATCAGTATCACCTCCCATATAACCAACATTAGTAAGATAAACTCCTTCAGTTGCTTTAAATAACTTTTCAACTGACCAGAAACAACCTGCACCAAAAGTGGCTTTTTGCAACTGAGCATAAGGCTTAAAGCGTATGCTCAATGAGTTAACACAATGACGCGTATCTTTCTCTGTAATTTTTTCTCCAGAAAAAACATGACCTAAATGACCATCACATTTTTTGCAACAAATTTCAGTTCTTACTCGACCTCCACTTAAATCTTCATAATGAGTAATTGCTCCTTCAATTTCATCATCAAATGAAGGCCATCCACAACCCGAATTAAATTTTGTATTTGATTCGTACAATGGATTATTACAAGCACGACAAATAAAAATACCGGGCTCAAAATGTTCATTATACTCTCCCGTAAAAGGAGTTTCTGTTCCTTTATACTTTAGAATATGTTTTTCCTCAGGTGTGAGCGTTAAAAAATAATCTTTAGTCATAGACCAAAAGTAGTAAATTAATTCAGTTTAACTTATAGTTTCATAATTTAGCCAACTAATCTTCAACTATTACCTTGGCAAGCATTTATATACATATTCCCTATTGTAAACAGCAATGTACTTACTGTAATTTTCATTTCAGAATTGCGCAAGATGACAAGAAAGAAATGCTAAAAAGTATTAAAAAAGAAATACTGATGCGTCAGTCATACTTAAATGGCGCCAAAATTAGCTCTATCTATTTTGGTGGAGGAACACCCTCAATCCTAAACAAAGGAGAGATACAAAGCTTGATTCATACTATACATAATAATTTTAAGATTGATATTGATGCTGAGATAACGTTAGAATGCAATCCAGACGACCTAGATAAAAAGAAACTTTTAGAACTTAAAGAAATTGGCATTAACCGACTAAGTATCGGAATTCAATCCTTTGATGATGCAGATTTAAAATTTATGAATCGATCCCATAATGCAATGGAAGCAGTTAGCTGTATACAGTTTGCAAAGGAAACAGGCTTTGAAAATATTACTATTGATTTAATTTACGGGCTACCCAAGCAGACTAATGAAAAATGGAAAAAAAACCTAGAACAGATGCTCACTTTAGACATACAACATTTTTCCGCTTACTCGTTAACAGTAGAACCTAAAACAAAATTAAAACATCAAATTGACAAGAAACTTGTCACACCTTTAGATGATAAAATTACAGTTGAACATTTTAATACGTTGTTAGAAATCGCTACTGAAAACAAATTTGTTCATTATGAAATTTCAAATTTTGGGAAGGAAGGGTTCTTTTCCAACCATAACTCTGCATATTGGAAAAACAAGCATTATTTAGGAGTTGGTCCTTCTGCACATTCCTTTAATGGAAGTAGCCGACAATGGAATGTCGCTTCTAACAAACAATACATTGAAAAGCTAAATGAAGATGAAACATATTTTGAAGTGGAACAACTTAGTAATGCTCAACAATACAATGAATATATCTTTACAGCTCTGCGAACCATTTGGGGAGTTGAGCTATACTATATAGATAATCAGTTTGGAGAAGAAGCTCTAAACTATTTTAAAAAACAAATAATCAACTGGGAAAATAAAGGAAAAATAAAGCAGAAAAAAGGCACCTATACGCTTAGCAAAGAAGGAAAATTGTATGCTGATGCTATTGCTTCAGATTTATTTATTGTATAAAATTCTTTTAAAATAAGATTCATACTGATTAACAACAATTGACCACCTATAGGCTTTATCTATTCTGCTAAGATTATTTTCTGCAAATTCTATTTTATTCTTTACAATCTGATTATCCATTAGTAAAGCAGCTAATGTAATAGCGCTATTAAAATAATATGCATTCTGATTTACAACTGACTTATTAAACTGATTATCGTGTACAAAAATAAATGTATTTGTTGCCATTGCTTCAAGTAAGGCAGGATTAGTTCCTCCTACAGAATGGCCGTGCAAATAACATTTTGAATAATATCTAATATTATCAAGATGAAGTTTATTAAAAATACCACCAAGAAAAATAATTCCCGTGTTCCTATACTTATCCTTCAAAAAATCACCATAATTAGTTAGGTGATTTCCAATAACGTAATAAGGGTTTTTTATTGCACTGGAAATATAACCATCAAACATCATTTCTAAATTATTCTCAGGTTCCAATCTTGCAATTGTTAAGATATAATTATCAGGGACTAAACCATATTCCTTTAAACAACTAGGGTTGGGAGTTACAGTATCAACAGCACCATATGGGATAAATTCAGAATTTCTATTATATTCATCAAGAATATACTTATGTATCCCAACATTATCAGCTATTAAATAATCCGAATGTTTAACACCATATTTCTCAAGAGATTTAGTAATTTTCTGAACCAGATTATTCCATTTTGAACGCTTCCATTCCAGTCCGTCAAGATTAGTAACTACGACTTTATTTTTATGATTACAAAATATTATTGATAAAGCTGAAGTAATTAAACCAAGCTCTAAAATGATATCAAAGTCCTTTCTTGCCGCATCTTTAAAACATAAATAATCATAAATAAAATTAGATGCTGAGTTGCCTAAGAAAGATTTAAGCCCTGCTTGTCGTATTATTTGAACCCCTTTATAGGTATCTTCTTTATAGGGGTGAAAATCTGGTGAATAAACAGTAACTTGATGCCCTTTCTCAACTAATCCTACCGATAAATATTCTGCACATTGCTCAAATCCTCCATAATTATTAGGAATCCCTCTTGTGCCTAAAATTGCAATCTTCATGTTTTTTGTTTATGGGTCGCAAATATATAAAAGAGAGTCCATTTCAAGCCACTTATTTTAAATTTACATTCTTACAGTATATCTAAATAGAATAAACAAAATTATGTTAACATCTTATTTTCCAAATACTTAAAAATAAAAATAACATTATTAGATTTGTAGAGTCGTAATACTTGTTTTGGGTTGTACTATTCTTTCATAATATTGTACAACATAAAAGCCCTCACTTCTGTGAGGGCTTTCTCTTAATCTTAAATATTGTAATTGATTATCTTGTTATTTCTGATTCGTTAGCTGCTAAAAAACGTATTCCAATCATAAATTCATGAGATCCTGAAGAATTATCACTCATATCAGAGGATGGAATATCATACGAATATCCTATTATATAACGTTCCTGAATAGAATAGCCTAATAATACAGCCATTTCTCCATTATTTCTATAATCCATTCCAAACCACAATCTATCATCATATGTAGCTTTAACACCTAAATCAACTTGAAGAGGAGTAGCCTCAACGCCTTTCAATAAAAGTGATGGCTCAATAGACCAAAAAGGATTAAAATCATGCTTATAAGCCCCTAATGCGTAAAAATGACGAACCAACTGACCTTCATTATCTGCAGCAGGTGTAAGGTTATTAGCGTTATAAATTTTACGAAAATTATCATCAATTAAATCTAAATTCATGCTAAGTAATTGAGGAATAGCTGCCCCAAAGTACCATTTTTTACCAAAAATATTAAATCCAAAGGTTGCATCAGGAGAAGATCTTACTATATCACCATCTGCAATTAATGGATCATTTGGATCTTGCATAGTTAAGCCTTGTGTTGTAATTTTAAATTGTGTAAAACCACCAGATAATGCAAAAGACATCTTAACAGAGCTAGTCACAGGAAAAGAATACGTATAAGATGCTGAACCTCCAATTCTACTTGTAGCTGCTGCTTGATCGTTAAACACCAAACCACCTAAACCAACACGCTCACTTTTCTTACCATAGATACTTAAAATTGTAGTTCTTGGCGCATCAGTAATACCAACCCACTGATTACGAATAGTTGTTTTTACTTGAAAATAATCATACATCCCAGAAACGGCAGGGTTAACAGCATAATTATTAATCATGTACTGAGTTACCTGAGGAAGCTGTTGAGAGTATGAAGTAGCTCCTAAACAGATTGAAACAAAAAATAATGCTATCTTTTTCATATTATAAATTTATTTAATAATTGTAATTGGTCCAGTTTGAGGAGAATCTCCATTTCCTAAATCAATTATGTAGTAATAAGTTCCTACGGGCAACTCTGTCCAATCAAAATCATTATTAGGATAAGATGGACCATCACTTTCAAGAAGTAATTGTCCCCATCTGTTAAAGACTTTAACAATTGCATTAGGATATCTTTCTAAATCTTGAATATACCATGTATCATTATACCCATCTCCATTCGGAGATATTGCATCAACAGGAATAACGCCTAAGGTTATATATATTGAACAGTATCCCTTACAAATACCATTTGTAACATATAAATTATACCAGTCAGATTTTTCAGGTGTATATGTAAATGAACTACTATTACTTAGTGATTCTCCAACAGAATTAGTCCATTCGTATGTGTTAAAATTAACAGGTCCTATTTCTGATAAAGTAACACTTTGATCCAACAGAATTGTTAACTTATCTGATGAGCATTGTGGATCTAAATCATCAATATTAATTGTTGCAATTATACTGTGAGATCCTCCACAATCAGGGTCAGTAATTGTAAGTGTTAATATCTCAATTGGAGAAAATGAACTATCTGTCATTAAAGTTAAATCAGCAGTAGTTGCAACAACAGCTCCGTTACTCATAGTCCAAGCATAAGTAAGCCCTAGTTTATCGTCAATATCGATATTAATAGTTTCTCCTAAACAAATACTTGTATTATAGTAATTATAATTATTAGGTAAGAAAACATTTTTATATCCTAAAAGAGTAATTGTTTCAGATACTTCACATCCATTATCATCAGTAACTATAACAGTATGAGCAGTATTTTCTCCAGCTGATAATATTTGTTGAGCATTGGAAGATGCTCCACTATTGTCCCAGTCAAAAGAGTAAACAGGCGTTCCTCCTATTGGGTAAACAACTGCATAAGCATCATTCAATAAACAAGTTTCATCATAAAAATCAATAGTAATCTCCAAATCATTATCTGGTTCACCAATAAATAAATTACTTGTAGTATATGAACAATTATTATTATCAATAACCTTTATAAAATAAATCCCAGTACTTAAACCAGTAAACTCCGCTAATAATTCATTACTAATAGAAGCAACTAGTATACCATTTATATCATATAATTCATAATTATATTTACCAGGTATTCCTGGAATTGGAGTTCCTCCAGATCCCATTATTTGAATCTCTCCTGTGCTGCCTCCTTTACATTTTACATCTGACTTAACAATATCAGATCCTAATACCGTAAGAATAGACGGTTCAATTAAGTTATAATGAGCAGTATCTGTACAACCATTATTATCTTCAACAAAACAAGTATAATTACCTGCGATAACACTACTTAAAGAATTAGTTGTTGTTCCATCTGACCATTCATACGAAGCAATTGGATTTGTACCTCCAATAGTTGTTATACTTAAATCACCATTCCCTCCATTACATTGAATAGGAGAAGATAAAACAATACTTGCATCAAATTCATCAGGTTGAGTAACAATAAAAGGAATAGAATTTGTTACAACACAGCCTGTCATATCTGTTACAGTACAATTATATAGCCCTTGACATAAACCAATTGCTGTTTGATTTGTTTGAGAAAGAATATCATCCCATAAATAAGTATATGCAGATCCTGAAGAAGCAGGAACACCACCACTAACATTTATATCAACTGATCCGTCACAATCTTCAAAACAATTAAGATTAGTAATCACTGAAAATGGAATATTAATTTGAAGTGCATTTGCTCCAATAGCAGATGTTAGTGAGCCTGTACAGCCATTTGCATCAGTAGCTACAATAGTATAATCACCTTCACAGAGATCATTTATATTATAAGAAATTCCCGACGGAATAATACCATTAACATCACTCCACTGATATGTGTAGTTTAAGCCATTACCTAAACCTACTCCACCAGCTACTATAGCTGTGATTTCTCCAGTACATGAATCCTGACAGAATACATCTGTGATAATAGGGTTGAAGGTAATTAAATTTGGTTCATTAAATGTAACTGTCTCCATGTAAGTACAACTATTATTATCAGTTATAGTGAATGTGTAAACACCAGCCAATATACCAGAAGGATTAAATGACCCCAAATTATTAGTAAGTAATATACTACCATAATCTAAAGTATATGGTGACAAACCTCCACTAACATTTACAACTGCTTCATCCGTATCGCCATTACATAATATTTGATAATTATTATAACTATTAGTCGTAATAGAAACTGTCATTTGAACAGGTTCATTAATAGTAATTTTATAAGAATTTGCACACCCATTAGCATCCCAAATTTCAACATCATATATACCTGCAGCTAGGCCACTAAAAATGTATCCAGTAGGACAAGTGTTAGGATTAGTAGTACATAACCAAGAAGAAAAATGAGGCCCTCCATTAATAGAATATTCGTAAGGTGCAGTTCCACCCATAGGAACTATATTCTGAATATAACCGTCATTAAATCCATTACAACTAACATTATTAAATACAACTGTGTCAATATAAACTGAATCAAGAGGATTAATCATAAATGTATCTCTATCTAAACAACCTAAATTATCTTCAACTAAAGCAACATAGTTTCCTGAAGAAAGACCTGTAGTTAAACCAATATTACCCTGCAAAATATTAGCTGGATTAAATTCATCATAAACAGAATATAAATACGGAGTTGGTTGAGGGCCAGTTGCTATAACATCAACACTAGCATTATTATAACTAAAACAAGTCATTTGACTTACAATTAAACTGTCAATTGTTATTGAAATAATTGGCTCAGTAAGTTCAACAGAATCTGAAATATAACAGCCATTCATATCCCAAATTTCAACTGTATACCAGCCAGCTCTTAATGTATCAGCAAATGCCGTAGTATCATCCATTGAAAGAACAATATCATTAGGATTTATATAAGTAGGTATTGTACTATTAGCATTGTTCCATAAATAAGTATATGTAGGAATAGATCCTGAAACACTTACAGTAGAACTTCCTCTATCTCCACCTTTACATAATAAATTAGTTGTATTAAATCCACTAATGATTAATGGCGTTGGCTCTGTTAAATTAATAGAACCAATCGCAATACAACCATTAGGATCGGTTACAGTAACTGAATAAGGAATCGCCTCTAAACTAACTGCAGTATCAGTAACTGAACCATTAGACCAAAGGTAAGAGTAAGCTGTATTACCTCCAGATACATTAACTTGTGCAGCTCCATCAGTTAATCCATCACAAGAGATATTGTTTCCACCAATATAAGTATGAATATCAAATGAATCAATAAGTAAAGAATCTGGTTGACTAAGAAAAATATCAAATGAATCCAAACAACCATGATCATCAATAACAAATGCTTCATAGTATTTTGATGCTAAACCAGAAAACACAGAATCTATTGAAGTAGGATTAGTAATTGAAACATCTTGTAACCAATAAGTATAATTACGAGTTCCTCCTATAGCATTAATTGTCAACTCTCCATCTAAACTACCATTACAACTAACATTATATCCACCAATATAAGTTAGTGTATCGAAATGAGTAATTTCTAACAAATCTGGTTCTGTTATTATATGAAAACTAGAATCAACACAACCAAAATTATCTTTTAATCTAATATTAATTATATCTCCTGGACTTAATAAAGAATCAGAAGGAATATATCCTGTTACAAAAGAAGTTAAGTTAAAATCATAAAAAGTATACGGAAATGATAAACTACCATTTACTGAATCAACTATACCAATGTAAGAACCGTCATGGGCTCCAAAACAACTTACATTAGTAAAAGAACTTGAGTCTAGAGAAGGGTTTTGTCCATTTTGAATAAAGACAGAATCATTTTTTGTACAACTATTTATATCAGTAATCGTTAAGTAATACATTCCAGAAGTTAATGAAGAAATGTTTTGGTTAGTAGTACTGAACGGATTTCCATTTGCATCAGAACCATTCCACATATAAGAATGTGCTCCTACACCCCCTAAAGAGGTTAACAGAATAGAACCAACTGGACTCGTGTACTCGCAACTATCAATTGCAGTAATTGATGTTACCCAACTAATAGAATCCGGAGAGGTAACTTCAATAGAATCAACAGCTATTGGTAAACAGCTTAAAGAATCTTGAACACTTAAATAGTACATTCCAACTGGCAAACCACTTACTAAATCAGCAGAATTATTAATAATACCGCCTAAGGAATTTCTCCAAATATAATTATATTGTCCTGAATTACCTCCGAAAATAGTATCTACAAATATTACACCAGTACTATCACCATAACATAATGTTTGAAATGAGCTTAAAGTAAATTGCATAGAATCAGGCTGCACAACTGAAACTGCAACCGTGTCATAACAATTAGTAAATAAAGGAGTAATGCCATTAGGACCACCAAACATGTTAGGACTAACAACAATATTATAATTTCCAGCTGGCAATGAACCTCCTGATTGTAAGAAGTTGTTATTACCAACATCACTAATTGCAATATTTTGAGGTCCGAGTGGATTTACAGTATAAGCCTCAAATTGATTGTTATTTGGGGATTGTAATTCATTAAATCCATCTGAAACATGAAGAATAATAGAATTTGTCATATCACCAAAACAAGCTAAATCCAATTGAGATAACGCTAGATCTACTGATGCAACCATACTAACAGAATCGCCAACAGTAATTGGGTAGCTCATACTGTTACATCCTTGTGAACCTAGAGGGTTTGCATATAGTTCAACACTTAATTCATAACTACCAGAAACTAGACTATCAAAAGTCATAATTGTACTTATATTAGTGTTTTGCACTAAAGCACCAGAAAAATCATATGAACTATTATAATTAATTAATGTATCGTTATTTGTAAGATTTTCTAAAACAACCTGACTTAACAATACACCATTAGTATTAATAGTAATCTCTCCATTATCAATTCCATTACATGGAACTAAAACATTTATAGGGTCAACTAAAATAAAGGAAGAATCAACAAAAGTTGAAGCAGTGAAAAAACAACCCATAGCATCTGTTACCGTTACATTATATTGTCCAAAAGATAAATTTTCTATTGTATCGGTACTCGTCAAAGGACCAGAACCTACAGGGCCAGTCCAAGTATAGGTATAAGAAAGCGAACCACCACTGACATTAGATACCCATGCTATCCCATTATTTAAGGAGCAATTTTCATTGATAGAATCAATATCATAAGTGAATAATGTTGGTTCAAGAAGGATAACATTAGAATCTGCTGCAATACATCCGTTTGCATCAATTGCAGTAATTGCATCTGGGCCATTATTTGTATTAAAACCACAAACTCCTGTTGCTTGCACAACATTTGGAGTGGTATTAGTAGTAAAAATTGAATTTGCAATCCAATAATCTATTGAACCTACTCCACCAATTGGAGTAACAACTATATCTCCGTCACATACACCTGGGCACGAAACATTAAAAGCATTAGGCTTTAAAACTGGAACTGCTAAAATTGAAAATACTTCTGGCTCATAAATAGTAATATTTGAAAATCCTAAACATCCAATTGCATCTAGTATAGTATCAAAATAAGTAATTCCTCCTTCTCCTATTGTTTTTCCACAATAAGAATCTCTTATAGTATCAACAAAAATGGTAGCACCGCCAATGGAATAAGGAGCACCAGCTCCACCCTGCATATTGTTAATAGTAATCTCACCATCACACACAGCATTACAACTAGTCTGAACACCATTGTAATCAAATGCGGTTAAATCAAAAGTAACAGGATCTAAATCAGTTAATGTATCACTAGGTAAATTATATTCACAACCATTAACATCTCTAACTCTAATGTTTGTATATATACCATCAGGCAAGCCGTTTAGGACAACAAATGTATTTATGAATGTAATCCAAATAGAGCCCCCGTTTGGAGTGTATTGAAAAGGACCTCCTGATCCTTGAAAAGCAGGGCTTAATGAAACTGTAATCGAACCATCATTGTATCCATCACAAGTAGGGTTAACGTGTGTTGAAGTTGCTCGTAATTCATTGGGCTCTATAAATGTAAATACTTCACTAATTGTATCACACCCAAATTCATCAACTACAACTATTTGATAACTCCCAGACTCTAAGTTAGGAATTGCCATAGGTAATGGCGTAAACGCAATAGTATCAATACCGTTAGGTCCAGACAAAATAATAGTATAATTAGGGGCAGGCTGAACACTACCACCTGTAATACTAGTAATTGTTATTTCACCATCATCAGCACCAAAACAACTAATAGCAGAAGTTATTTCAGCATCAATTTTAATAGTGTCAGGAGCTAAAACATCATGTGCTACTGAGACTATTGGGCAATTCGTAGGGCCAGTAGCATCAACAGTATATGTTCCAGCAGCGACTGTTGTTGGGAATGTATATACTGTATCAAATTGCCCTAAAAGCGTAGGGCCATTAATATTATTACCTAACGCATCATATAACCACACTGTATAAGGTTGAGTATAACCAGTTAAGGAAACTGTAACTAAAGCATCTGGTGAATTCCAACAAGATAATGTATCGTCAAAAACGGATAATACTAATGGATCTGGTCCTGCAATAGGCTGTAACATTGCACTAAAAATACATGGGTCATTTGCAGGAAGACTAAAAAGCTGATTATATGGAGGAGAACATGCTGTATCAACTAATAAAACTCTATACGTTCCTGGACTTAAATTTACAAAAGAATAAGTTAGTACCTGAGTATTCAAAGCCCACTGCCCAGAATAAACAGAATTAAAATTAGTAAATGCATTCATACTTTGCAATACAATATTGCATGTAGCATTATTGGGGTTTAAAATATTTACTTGAATATCTGCTGAGCCTCCAGGACAATCGATAAAATCAGTAATAAGAATATTATCAATAGTTTGTCCGTTCGTTTTATTGGAAAAAAGTGCAAAGAACACTACACACACAATTAGTAAAAACTTTTTCATAAAAATAGAATTTAATTTAAATTTTAATTCTGCGCAAGATACAAATTTTATGATAACAGATAAACAAATGATATATCGAAAAAAACAATATAAAAAAAGGAGGTAAATACCTCCTTAAATTTTAAATAAAATAACTAATTACTAGTAGTATGGAGACATTAAAATATACACCAGTACTCCTGTAATAGCAACATACATCCAAATCGGAAATGTATACTTCACTATTGATTTGTGTTTTTCAATCTCACCTGTCATTCCTCTGTAAATGGAAAAAAGTGCCAAAGGCAAAACAAGAACAGACAAAATAATATGGGAAATAAGAATGAAAAAGTAGATGTATCTGATCAAACCCTCACCCCCAAAAGGGACTGGTGCATTTGTAAGTTTTGAAGTAACATATGATAACAAAAATACAGATGATAGAACAAAAGCTGAAAGCATTGAAATCTTATGTAAATTGGTCTTTTTGTTTTTTATTAGAATAAATCCTGTGAATAGAAGTACTGATGTTGAACCATTCAAAATAGCATGAAAGAAAGGTAAAGAACTAAAATCAATACTTTCAGATTCTATGTGAAATACATCAGGAAATATCATTAATAAAGCAACTACAATAGGTATAATTATTGACAAAGTAATAATTAAAGGAACAAAAAAGGAGTCTTGTTTTTTCATATTTTTTTACTGAATTAAAAATTTATCTAACACATAAACGATTTGCATTAAAGGCAAATAAACAAAAGAACTTAGCATTAGATTTCGAGCTGTTACATCATCACAATTTTGATATAGTTTTACTGCTTTAAAAGTAAACCAAATCCCCAACAAAAACACAGTAACTGCCCCATAAACTGATAGGGATAATAAAGGGATTTCCCATAGGAAAGGAACAACAGAAATAACGGTCATAAGCATAGCAGTAATCACGCCAATAAAAGCTGGATACTTTCCTTTTTCGCCTCCTAACATCATTTTAAAACCTGCTTTTTTATATTCGGCATCTTGCACCCAAGCAATAGCAATAAAGTGTGGATATTGCCAAAAAAACTGAATGGCAAAAAGTGTACCTACCGCAATACCAAAATCATCAGTTGCCGCAACAAAACCTAATAAAAACGGAATAGCACCTGGGACAGCACCCACAGTAATTGAAAAAGGTGAAATCCTTTTAAGTGGTGTGTACGCTAAAACATACAACACCATAGAAAGCAAACCAAAAGCACCTGATTTTGACATCAAACCAAAGAAGCTACCCAGCGGATTAATATGGTTTAAAGCAAAGATACCTAAAGCACCAAGAAGTATTGAGAATATAAATGCTTGTGTAACCGACAAATTACCTAATGGCAGAGGACGATCAGCAGTTCGCTCCATAAATTTGTCGTGTTCACGCTCGATTACCTGATTAAAACCATTAGCAGCACCCGTTACCAAGAAACCACCAATAACTAATAAGCTAAAAGTAGTGATATCAAAAGTATCAACTCCTAATAAATAACCAACTATAGCCGAAAAGACAACAGTAATTGACAGCTTGAATTTTAAAAGCTGTCCGTAATATTTAAGATTTGAACTCAGAATTTTGCTGCTTAGCAGATGTTATCGAAACAATCTTTTAAATTATCAGCAATCATTTCAGCTGACCTTCCTTCAATATGATGACGCTCGATACAGTGCACTAATTTACCATCCTTAAATACAGCAATGGCTGGTGATGAAGGAGGAAACGGAGCCATATATTCTCTGGCTTTAGCAACAGCACCAATATCTTGACCTGCAAAGACAGTTGCAAAAGTATCTACTTTTTTATCAAATTGAGTTGTCATTTTAACGGCCGGACGTGCATTACCTGCTGCACAACCACACACTGAATTCACCATTACTAAAACAGTTCCTTCTTTTTTATCTAATAAATCCGATACAGCTTCAGCAGTTTTTAATTCAACAAAACCTACTGAGGTTAAATCTTCACGCATTGGAGCGCACATTTCTTCTGGATAATTCATAACAATTAATTTTTGGTAAAAATACGCTTATTTACCTTTTGTTTTTAAA
>CATEYX010000040.1 GCA_949511925.1 Cryomorphaceae bacterium
ATGAATGCAGAAATTTCTGTTCCTATGATAGAAAGTATTTTTTACAAAAATAGCCCTCTGCATGATGGAGCTGTTATAATAAGAGACAACAAAATAATAAGTGCAAGGTGCGTACTTCCAGTAAGTAATAGTGATGATTTTCCTGGAAACCTAGGAATGCGACATAGGGCTGCAGTAGGTATTACGGAAGAATCAGATGCAGTTACCGTTATTGTATCGGAAGAAACAGGTAGTATTTCTTATGTAAAAGATGGAGAACTATTTACTAAACGAACCGCCCAGCAGTTAGAGCAATTCTTGAATAGAATATTTACTAAGAGCAAGTAACTTCAGCTTCTTAACAATATTTTACATCTCATAATAACCGTTATTATGTAGTTGATGCCCCCTTAGCATGTTTAACTGATTATATGCATTAGCCATAATCAGGACTACTATAATTGATTTTCCATTTCTCACTATTTTTTTTTGTGTTTTGCCAACTATCAAAGCTTATAACAGTATCAATAAAATTATGATTTAAAGTTTGAAAAAGCATACTATCAAAAGTACTAACTAAAACTCCATTAAACCATTTTGATTTATTTTCAATTACAAATCCATCTAGTGTTAAAAAGTTTAAATACTGTACTGATATTGGTAAATTAGTACAATCAATAGTTATGCTATACTTCTGCCTTTTAGCAATTGTTTTTAATGACAAATACTTTTCAGGAGTGTTAATACTATAATCTGTATTTGCATTATTATTGAATGAAATAAAATACCTAAAAGCACCATCTTGAGCAAAAACTAGTGTGTGAAATAATAACAAAAAAAGTATCTTTTTCATACTAAAAGTATTTTTTACATTCTATCTGGCACACTAGCACCTAACAAACGCATAGCCGTTTGTATCACTTCACCAACCTTAACTGATAAACCTAATCGAAAATTAATCAATGCTTCACTCTCAGCAGTTAGGACAGCCGTATTCTGGTAGTAAGTATTATACTCCTTTACTAAATCATAAACATAATTAGCAACAAGTGCAGGACTATAGTTAGCTGCCGCTTCTTGTATCATATTTGGAAACTCAGTCAATAACTTAATAATCTCTTGTTCCTTACTGGTAATAGCAACTGCACCTGGGATTATAATTTTAGCAATATGCTTTCTTCTTAAAGACTGAATACGAGCATAAGTATATTGTATAAACGGACCTGTATTTCCATTAAAATCAATTGATTCTTTAGGGTCAAAAAGCATACGCTTTCTAGGGTCAACTTTTAACATAAAATACTTCAATGCTCCCATCCCTACTGTTTCATAAAGTGTATTAGCATCTTCATCACTCATGCCTTCTAACTTACCTAATTCCTTAGCTATACTTTTGGCAGTACTTACCATTTCCTCCATCAAATTATCAGCATCCACCACAGTACCTTCACGCGATTTCATCTTTCCACTTGGTAAATCCACCATACCATATGATAAATGATAGCAACTCTTTGCCCATTCATAGCCTAATTTATCTAGAATTAAAAACAGTACCTTAAAATGATAATCCTGCTCATTACCTACTGTGTAGGCCATGCTTGAAAAATTAAAATCTTCATGTCTTTTTACAGCAGTACCAATATCTTGGGTCATGTAAACAGCAGTACCATCCGAACGTAAAATAATTTTTTCATCCAAACCTTCAGCTGATAAATCTATCCATACCGACCCATCTTCTTTTTTATAAAACACACCTTTTTCAAGACCAATATCAATTACTTTTTTTCCTAGCAGATAAGTATCACTTTCATAATAGTTCTTATCAAAATCAACTCCAAGCCTTTCATAAGTAGTTTTAAAACCTTCATACACCCAAGCATTCATTTTTTCCCATAAAGCAATTACAGTTGGTTCTTTTGCCTCCCAACTTCTTAGCACATCTTGTGCTTTCTTAAATACAGAAGCTTCTTTTTCTGCTTCTTTCTTATCCATTCCATCGGCAACTAAATCAGCTACTTCTATTTTATACTGTTTATCAAACTCCACATAATATTTACCTACAAAGTGATCCCCTTTCATCCCCGTACTTTCTGGGCTTGTACCATTCCCAAAATCCTGCCAAGCCACCATTGATTTACATATATGTATACCCCTATCATTAATGATTTGAACCTTTTTCATGTTTTTACCACTTGCCTTAATAATTTCAGCAACTGAATAACCCAATAGATTATTACGGATATGTCCTAGATGTAAAGGCTTGTTTGTGTTGGGTGATGAATATTCCACTAAGAAAGTAGGGGCATTTATATCTACTTTTACTGTACCATAATCATTAGTATTATAAGCCAAAACAAATTGATTGTACCAGTATTCTTGTGTAATTTCTAAATTCAAGAATCCTTTTACCACATTAAAACCAGCAACCTCAGTAACTTTTTCCTTTAAGTAATTTCCTATTTCTTCAGCAGTTAGTTCTGGTCCTTTTTTTGAAGCCCTCAATAATGGAAATACTACCAAAGTAATATCTCCATTAAAATCTTTTCTGGTTTTTTGAAATTGAATACTTTGTTCAGTTGCCGAATACAATTCAGCTAAACATTTTTCTATTTCCTGTTTTAAAATTTCTTCTATCATTACTTTTGTTTTGGTAAAAATATTTCTGCCATCATACATCTTGCACTTCCACCACCACACGCTTCAATAGTATCCAGTGAAGTATACAAAATAGGGCAATGTTTTTCAATAGCTATTTTTTGTTCTTCTGTTAAGCTACTATAAGCCGAGTTAGACATCACAAGGTAAGGCTTATCCCCCACTACTTGCAACATATTTCCTGCAAATCTATGCTTTTGAGCTTCAGTAATCTCAATAATTTCTTTTCCTGTTTCTGTAAGGGTTTCTAAAACATGCTCTCTTTCAGCTTCATTATCAATAGTGTCTAAGCAAATTACTACAAAAGTATCTGCCACACACATCATTACATTAGTATGGTAAATTGCCATACGCTCACCCTCTACATTTTGGTTGGCCGTAAAACAAATTGGACGATAACCAAACTCTTCACAAAACTGCATGACAGCAATCTCATCAGTACGGATAGAAATAGCCGCATAACAAATCATATTTACATGATCCAACACCATACTGCCTGTTCCCTCAAGATACTTATCGTGCTCTTCAAATTCCGTAAAATCCTTTATTCCCTCAATGGAAAAACCATATTCATCAACTAGAGTGTCAAAGATTTCCTCCCTTCTTTCATCTCTCCTATTTTCAGCACACATAGGGTACAATCCTACCATGGCATTACTATGAAAGGAAACCCAGTTATTAGGAAAAATAGAATCAGGAGTGTCAGGATATTCTGTATCCTCAATTACAACTACATTTACTCCTACATTTCTTAATTTATCTACAAATGTATTAAACTCATTTAACGCTTTTTCTTGCGTTTGCTCATCTGTCAAATTATCCAACACCTGCTGATAATAATTATTGACAGCCGTTTGCTCATTGTACCTAAAGCCTACAGGCTTTATCATCATTATTGAATTTGTAATCTGTTTCATCTTTCTAATCTCTAATTAATGGCATTGTTGAACATCTTAAAAGCCCTTCCATTTTCGCTATCTCGGCATAAGGGACTTCTTCTACTGTAAACCCTCTTTTTCTTAATTCATTATTTAATCTTACAAATCCTTTTTCAGAGATAATTACCTCTTCTGAAATTGAAAATACATTCGAATTCATATTATACATTTCTTCTTTACTTACTTCAATAATATTTTCCTCACCAAAATAACTCACTAAAAAATCAACATCTGCAGAATGCTTAAAACCTCCCATATAAATAATAGCCATATTTTTTCCTATAGGCTGAAAGCAGCAGTCCAAGTGCAAAGCATTTTCTCTCGGGTCATTATCCGATTTATTGAGTTCGAAACCCTTCACTATTTTATTCGGAAAAGTCAAAGTTAAAAAATCAAGTGCTGATCTGTTCGTTCTGGCAACTGTATATTTCTCAAAATCTTCCTTTTCGGAATAGCCAACAAAAATATACTCATTGCAAGGCATCACATCTCCTCCTTCTGCTCTTGTACTTAAAGGCATTTTAATTATATCCTTACTTGCAATTTTACTTATAACATCAGAAATAGCATCTGCCTCTTTAATTCTATCTTCAATTATATTAGGAATAACTAATTTATCTGAAATTGCAAAAGCAATATCTCGTGAAAAAATCTGATTTAAACCCCGTATGTTTTTAGGTCTAAAAACTTCAATATCATACTTTTCAAAAACATCAACTAAAGCATTTATTTCAATTACACAAGCTTTATTTTTAGGGAAAGTACCTGCTTTAACATGCGCTCTGGATTTGGGGTCATAACAATCCTTCACATTAGGTGTACCGCCAAAATCAGTAGCTATTCCCAACACTACTGCCCTTAGTTTACCTGATTCGTTTTCAATACTTATCTTCATCATAATTGGATGCAAATTTAATTTTTTCAAAACATTTAGGGCTTAGTTTTAACAAATAACATTTATTAACAATTTAGTTGGGAAATTTTAGTTTCTGCTAGTATTGCTATTCAAATCAATTTGTACTTTTGGAGAATATATGACAAAAAAGAAATTAAAATTAAAACCTGCTACGTCCTTTAAATTTAAAGGAATAACAGCGCCTTTTAAAGATGAGAATAATCAGAAGATATTTGCTTCTGTTTTAATTCTCACTTCCCTGTACTTACTTATCGCTTTTGTCTCTTTCTTTTTTCAGTGGCAAGAAGATGATAGTTTAGTTTCAGGAAAAGATTTATCAGATATCATTACAGAAAAGAAAATCAATAACTCTATTGGAGGATTGGGAGCATATATTGCCAACCTGTTTGTTAAGTTATGGTTTGGACTTGCTGCCTTTTTCATTCCTCTATTTAGTTTGTTAGCAGGCTTAAAAGTACTTGGTCTTAAAAAATATTCGCTCAGCTCTTTTATTTTTAACGGAATACTTGGAATGTTAATTATTCCAATATTTATTCGTCACTTTTTTGGTGGTACAATTACAGCAGGTGGTATTGGTATTTATACCAATGAACTAATGAGTTCAGCAATTGGAAATCTAGGAACTTCCCTTTTACTAATTACTATTTCAATCCTTTATATTGCTATATCTTTTGACATTGATACTGATAAAATCAAAGCCTTTATTCTTAAAATAAAACCTAATAAAAGAGTTGTAAAAGAGAAAGGTAATGAACCCGTACTAAGAACAACTTTTGGCAAAACTCCAACTTCACCATTGTTGGAAGAAAAACCTGGAGAAGCACTTACTGAAACTGAACACATTCCTTTATCAGCAGAACCAACTTTAGTAAAACCAAAAGTAGAGGAAAAAGTAGAACCAATAGTAAAAGAAGAAGGATTAGGACTTGAAGTAACTGAAACTACTGATGAAGAAACCTTAACTGAAACTGAAATTGAAAAAAAGTTAAAAGAACTTGGTGATTTTGACCCTACCCTTGAACTTTCACAATTCAAAATGCCTGGAATGGATTTATTGAATGATTATGGGGCAAGTAAAATTGAAATTGATAAAGACGAACTTGAAAACAACAAGAACAGAATTGTTGAAACTTTAGGTCATTATAAAATTGGAATTGCTTCTATTTCTGCTACTGTTGGGCCAACCATTACGCTTTATGAAATTATACCAGAAGCAGGAATTAGAATTTCAAAAATTAAAAATTTAGAAGATGATATTGCACTTAGTTTAGCAGCTGAAGGTATTCGTATTATTGCCCCTATTCCAGGTAGAGGTACGATTGGTATTGAAGTTCCTAATGCTAAGAAAAATACAGTTTCTATGCTGGAAGTTTTGAAATCAGAAAAGTTTCAGAATTGTAACATGGAACTACCTATTGCTTTTGGAAAAACAATTTCGAACGAAACCTTTGTGGTGGATTTGGCAAAGATGCCCCATTTACTTATGGCTGGTGCAACAGGTCAAGGAAAATCAGTAGGACTAAATGCAATACTTGCCTCTTTATTATACAAAAAACACCCGTCACAAGTGAAATTTGTATTAGTAGACCCTAAAAAAGTTGAACTTACCTTATTCAATAAAATTGAAAGACACTACTTAGCAAAACTACCTGATGATGGAGATGCTATAATCACAGATACGAAAAAGGTAGTAAATACTGTGAATTCATTGTGCATAGAAATGGATGATAGATATGAGCTTTGTAAACAAGCACAATGCCGTAATATTAAGGAATACAATGCAAAATTTATCAGTAGAAGATTAAATCCTAATGAAGGACATAGATTCATGCCTTATATCGTTTTGGTGATTGATGAATTTGCTGATTTAATTATGACTGCAGGAAAAGAAATTGAAATGCCAATTGCTCGTTTAGCACAACTTGCCCGTGCTATCGGGATTCATTTAATTGTTGCCACACAAAGACCTTCCGTTAATGTAATTACAGGAATGATAAAAGCCAATTTCCCAGCAAGGGTAGCCTTTAAAGTTACCTCAGCTATTGATTCCAGAACAATTATGGATAGCAAAGGAGCAGAACAATTAATTGGTATGGGAGATATGCTTATTTCCACTGGAAGTGATTTAACACGTTTACAATGTGCCTTTATCGACACTCCAGAAGTAGAAAAAATCTGCGAGTTTATTGGTTCACAAAGAGCTTACCCACAACCTTATATGTTACCAGAATATGAAGGAGAAGCAGAAGCTGTTGGAGGTAAAGCTGACCTAGAGGATAAGGATGCAATGTTTGACCAAGCAGCTTTGGTGTTAGTACAACATCAATCAGGATCAACATCATTAATACAAAGGAAACTCCGACTTGGATACAACAGAGCAGGAAGGATCATTGACCAACTAGAAGCTGCAGGAATAGTTGGGCCATTTGAAGGCAGTAAAGCCCGAAAAGTATTGGTTAGAGATGAAATGGAATTAGAAGAATTATTAAAAAAATTAAATAACAATGACTAAATTACTCACTACCCTTTTAATTGCTTTCAGCACTACCCTTTTTGCTCAGGATCAATTAGCAAAAGATGTACTTGATAGACTAAGTACAACAACAAAATCATACAAAAACATGACAGTTGGTTTTGATTTCATTTTTGAAAACAAGAACCAGAACATTAATGAAAACCAAAAAGGAATTTTAGTGTTACAAGAGGAGATGTTCAGATTAGAAATGGAGGAGCAAATCATCATTAATGATGGGGAGAGCCAATGGATTTACTTAGCAGACATGAATGAAGTACAGATAATAGAGCATGACCCTGAAGAAGAGATGATGAGTCCAAACAAATTATTCACTATTTATGAAGAAGGTTATAAATATAGTTACGTAAGGGCTCAGTCAGAAAAAGGGAAGCGCCTACAAATCATTGATTTGTTTCCTAAAGAAAGTGGTGCTTTTATGAAAATAACTTTAGCAGTAGATGCCGCTAAAAACCAATTACACAAAATTACTATACTCGATAAAAATGGAGGGACATACGCTTATTTAGTAACAAGTTTCAAAAGCAATACTGCTGTTGCTCCTTTTATTTTTAATGCTACTAACTACCCAGGAATTGAAGTGATTGATTTAAGATAATTACTTAATCAATAGTACGCTTCCTACTTCTTTACGTTTCGCACCTAGTTCATCAACGATTACAATAACCCAAGTATACGATCCATGCTGGCTATCAGCACCATCCCACCACTCATTAATATCTTCTGTTTCAAAAATTATCTCTCCCCATTGGTTATAAATATAAAATGAATAAGATTTATACTCCTCCATTCTTAAGCCTTGAGGACCTAACTGATCATTATCTCCATCATCATTTGGTGTAAATGCAGTAGGCACATACAATACAAAATCATAATACATAGTAATTCTGTGCATTACTGAATCGACACATTGGTTGCTATCAGCAACAGTTAGCCAAACGTCATAGGTTCCTGAAGCTTCAAACTCATGTATAGGGGAAGGAATAAAACTATAAATTGAATCACCAAAATCCCAAGAAAAGGAGTTGCAATTAGCTGTATTCGTTATAAAATTCATTTCTGGCTGTAAAGTAGAAACTGTAAAAGGAGTATATTCAAAACTAGCAATAGGATTATTATAAATAGAATAGAACTTTCCTATCGAATCAATACAACCAAAATTAGAAGTAACAAACAGTTCGGTAAAATAATCTCCAGCGAAAGTATGGGTATACAATAAGCTATCTCCATTTACTAGCTCTCCATTTTCAAAATGCCAAATGCTTGACACGATATTACCTTGGCTAACTGTGGAAGTACTCACTAACATACTAGGCCTATTTATACAAACTCCATCTACTATAAAATTAGCTTCAGGATTAGGACTTACATTAATAGAAATTATATTACTTGTGTTTTTACACCCATTTGTATCCGTTACAATAACAAAATAATCATCTGTTGTATCAGCATAAATATAAATTGAGCTTGAATTATTATTCCATGAAAAAGCACTATATACTGAATCTACTTGCAGCAGGACACTATCTCCTTCACAAAAAGAGATATGTCCTGAAGCAAATATATTAGGTTGTGGTAAATCATGAATCTGCACTAATATACTATCATATCCTTTACACCCATTTGCATCTATTTCTTCAACTAGTAATTTAAACACACCTATATTGTTAAGGTCAATTAAAATATGATGTGTTCCGTTACCAGAATCAATAGTGGCTAAATTAGGGTCACTAACTTGCCAATTATAAGCAGATGTTGGATTATTAGG
>CATEYX010000041.1 GCA_949511925.1 Cryomorphaceae bacterium
AAGCTATTTAATAATTCTTTTCCTTGAAATTCGTGTAAATTCATTATCTGTTTTTTAGTCCCGCAAAAATATAGGATTGATTTGAATTACAAACTTCTATTGACATTAAATTATATATTTTTGTGGCCAATTTTACAATCAATGAATATCAGACAATTTCTATCACTACTTATCTTCTTACCTTTAATAACTTTCGGACAGTTCGTAAACAAAAAATCGTATACAATTAGCAAATGTCAAATAGCTCCAAAGATTGATGGAGTACTAAATGATAATTCATGGAGAGATTTGGATATAGCTAATGAATTTACTCAAGGTCTTCCAAATAACGGAGTTCCTGAAAGAATTAATCAAAAAACAGAAGTAAAGATATGCTATGACAGTAAGAATATCTATTTTGGAATAATGATGTATGATAACTCTCCAGATAGCATATTAAGAGAGCTTACAAAAAGAGATAATATTGGTAATACTGATGCTTTTATTTTATACATCAACCCTTTTAATGATGGACAGATTGAATATCAGCTAATAATAACAGCAGCAGGTGTACAAGGAGATGCTAAAATATCTCCATCTACTAATGATCCTGCTTGGAATGCTGTTTGGAAATCATCTGTGAAAATCAATGAAAAGGGTTGGGTAGCAGAATTAGCCATACCATTTTCTCAATTAAGATTTCCAGACAATAATAAAGCTTGGGCAATAAATATGATAAGAACCATAAAAAGATATCGTGAAGATTATACATGGAGCCCTATTAATGTTGAATATTCAAATATTGCTTTACAAGCTGGACTACTACAAGGCATAAAAGATGTTAACTCTCCTATTCGCCTTTCATTTATGCCATACGCATCAGTTTATTCAGATATTTATGATGGAGAAACTAACTTACTATATAATTATGGAATGGATCTAAAATATGGTATTAATAAAAGTTTTACTCTTGACATGACACTTATACCTGACTTTGGACAAGTTGCTGCAGACGACAGAGTGCTAAACCTTTCCCCTTTTGAAGTTAAATATGAAGAAAAGAGACAGTTTTTTAATGAAGGCACTGAACTTTTTAATAAAGGAGGTGACATGTTTTATAGCAGAAGATTACAAGATGATTTATTAAATGCTTCAAAAATTACTGGCAGAACTAAAAATGGATTAGGAGTTGCAATTTTAAATGCTGTTACAAATCAAACTGAGGAGGATCCATTAACAAATTATAATGTTATGATATTTGATCAGTCATTTGGCAATAGCTCATCAGTTAGTTTAATGAATACCCACATGGCTCAGAAAGGAAATCAAAAAGATGCTAATGTAACAGGAATTTTCACAAGAATCAACAATAAAGAAAATACTCATACATATACTAGTAAACTAAAAATGAGTCAAGAATTTGAAGGCACTAATCTAACAAAAGGATTTGCTGGTATGTTTGCAGTTGAAAATAATAACGGAAACTATCGATATAAACTATTTTCAATTTTAGAAGATGACAAATACAATCCCAATGATCTTGGGTTTTTATATGCTAATAATGAAATTACCAA
>CATEYX010000042.1 GCA_949511925.1 Cryomorphaceae bacterium
ACCATTGTTCTTGGAAAAGAAGATCCTACCTTAAAACCTACCAGAGTAGATTTAAACGGGAAAGCTTATGATAACTATTCAGAAGGTGCAGTGAATGTAGACTTAAGAGCAGACAGAACAACTGGAGAAAAGAATATTGAAGGGACGATATATTTTATTCAAGACGGAAAAGAGAAGCCAATTACGTTTAAATCCTCTTATTCTGTTGTCAATAAGCCGAATTCTGCCATTGTATCCGCGGATAAAATGAAAGTGGTATACAAAGGTATTTCAAATCCTATTTCTGTAGCGTTACCAGGTGTACCTGATAAAGATATTAGAATTACTCCAAGTGGACATGAAAGCTTTACTAAAAACAGGAATTCTACAGGAAAATACAACCTTATTCCAAGCCCTAAAGGCAAGGAAGTAGTTTTAAACATCTCAGCGACACTAAGTGATGGTACTACGCTAAGAGATAAACAAACGATTCGAACGAAAGACATTCCACCAGCTGTTATGTTAGTGAATGGAGTTGAGGCTCCAAGATCAATGTCCAAAGGCGCTTTAAGTAGGAGTTCTTTTACCGTTGGAATGGTTGATTTTGATTTTGACCTAAAAATAAACACAAAACAATTCTTAGTGATTATAGAAGGAAGAAGTTATGAAGTTAATGGTACAAAATTGAATGCAAGAGCTATTAAAGCTATAAATAGCGCAAAGAGCGGAACTGTAATTCGAATTGGTGAGATTAAAGCGAACGTAAAAGGATCATCATATGAATTAAAAAAGATTTTTGCTTCCTCCATTCAAATTCGCTAAAAATAAAATTTAATTATGAAGTTAATAAAATTCTTGATTTGCTGTAGTTTAGTGTTGATTTTTCCAGCCAATGCTGTTTATGCTCAAACGAATATATTGAATACTGAAAAAGTTGAAAATATAGGTAAGAAAACTGAAAATCAAATTAAAATTGATCGTTTAGATACACCACTACCGTATGGTTACACGAGCAATGATGATGTACTTTGGTCGAAAGTTGTGTGGGAAGTGATTGATTTAAATCAAAAGATAAATCACCCTTATTATTATCCAACAGAATTGAATAGTGTTGGTACTGATAGACTTTCCCTTTTTAACACATTACAAGCAGCTGTAAACTCTGAAAAGATAGACATATATACGGATGCCTATTTTAAAGAGAAAAAACCAGTTTCTGAATTGGAGATTACAATGCGTAAAGTGTGTACTAACAAAGAGTTACAAACAATTGAAGCTAAGGAGATCACTCAATTTATGATCAAAGGAATGTGGTATTTCGACAAACGCCAAGGGGAATTAAAATACCGACTACTAGGAATAGCACCACTGTATGGATTTGATGCAGGAGCAAAATGTTTAAATTCCGTAGCAAGAGATGATTGGGAAAAAGAAAATCCTAACGCACCAATTGATGATTATCCAAGACCAAAACTTAAGCAATTAAATACGTTATATTGGATTTTTTACCCAGAATCTAGACAGACCCTTCACGATTCTAAAGTATTCAATCCTGAGAATTCTGTTAGCCCAATCACATTTGACCATTTGTTAAATGCGAGAAGATTTAGTTCTATTATCGTAAGAGAAGAGAATGTATATCAAAATAGAAGTATTGATGAATATACAAAAAACTCTATCTTTCAACTTTTAGAAGCTGAGAAGATTAAAGAATCTATCAGAAACAAAGAAATAGACATGTGGAACTATTAAAGTTTTATATATAGATATTTAAAGCGTTCTAATTTAAAAATTTAGAACGCTTTTTTATTGTAAAAAAACTACTTTTGACGCATGAAGTTAGATTATATCGTTGTTGGCTTAGGGTTGGCTGGTTTGGCATTTATAGAGGAGTTAATCGCTGCCAATAAAAGTTTTTTGGTCTACGAAGACAATTCTCAAACCTCCTCGCTGGTTGCTGGAGGAGTCTACAATCCAGTTATTTTAAAACGATACTCTCCGGTTTGGAATGTGAAAGAACAATTGGCGGTAGCACTTCCTTTCTATGAACGATTAGAAAAGAAATTTGATACCACCTTTGACCATAAATTTGCAATCAAAAAAGCATTCAAATCGATACAAGATCAAAATAATTGGTTTTCAGCATTTGACAAGCCCAATGTAGCCCCTTTTTTAGATGCCACTCTAGACAATCAACCTTATGCAGGAGTCATAGGAGATCATTCTTTTGGAAATGTAAAGGAAGGCGGACGAATAGATACACATCTTTTGGTGGAAACGTATCGAAATTATTTAGAAGAAAACCGTTGGATTCGATTTGAAAAATTCAACCATAAAGACATTAGTTTTGAAAATGATACAGTTAGATACCAAGCATTAGAAGCATCTAAAATTGTCTTTTCCGAAGGCTTTGGCTTAAAAGAGAACCCTTATTTTAATTATTTGCCTCTCGAGGAAGTTAAAGGGGAAACGATTACTATCTATGCTCCCGGATTAGACATCGATTTTTTATTGAAATCAACCTTATTCGTTATGCCTATTGGAAATCATCTTTATAAAGTGGGTGCTACTTTCAATCATGCAGATAAAACCTCTGTTCCATCCACTGAAGGAAGAGATGAATTGGTTGACAAATTAAAAAAAGTGCTAGATACTCCATTCCAAATTGTGGCACAGGCGGCTGGGATTCGCCCTGCAGTAAAAGACAGAAGACCTATGGTTGGAATACATACTCAGTTTAAAAATTTAGTGGTCCTAAACGGTCTTGGAACAAGAGGCGTGATGATATCTCCAACAATTGCAAAGAATTTATTCCATCATTTAGAGGTTGGTGAACCATTAGATCCCGAAATCGATATTAAACGATTCGATAAAAAGTAGTGTCTTCGGTTTAATGACTTTATAAGTGTTTATTTTTCTTATTTTTGTTAAAAACATTAATGAAACAACTTGCCCTCCTTTTATTGATTACCTCACTCAATTTATACAGTCAAGATACTAAAAGATGTACTGATGTTAAAGAATTTACAAATGGTACTTATATTGGTTGTTTAGACTATGAATCGAACGCCGATGGTTTTGGGACATTAACCTATACCAATGGGGATGTTTATCAAGGCAATTGGAGTAGAAATTATTTCAATGGTTTTGGGATAATGAATTTTGGCAATGGTGATTCTTATACTGGCAATTGGGTTAAGAATTCTATGGAAGGTGCCGGGAAGATGCAGTATGCAAACCAGGGGTATTACAATGGAAATTTTAAAAACAATATGTTTCATGGAACTGGAGAGCAAAAAATAATTTTTAGTGGTCAATACCAACGCTTAAAAGGTGAATTCAGAAATGATGAATTTTACGAAGGCACAAAGGAAGCTTTTTTTGAAAACGGAGATCAATCAACCAGAAATTATATAGGCGGAGCCATTACAGAAACAGCATATTTATCTTCTAAATTTAAAAAATCAACCAAAGGCTCTCATTATTCAAATGCAAAATTAAAGACGGGACTACAAGTATACACTCAAAACAATATTATTACTGAAAGTAAATTTAAAAATGGGACCTCTGTAAGTAAAACCAGTAACATTGAAAATTATTATGTCATTGATGATATTATTGGAGAAGATCAGTCGATATCGATACCTCTTGAGAGCGAGGAAAATGACGACACGATGTACGTCTATCTTGGATTTCAAACAAAAACCCCTATCCAACCCGTCCGTTTTGTTTTTGATACAGGTGCAGAAATGTTTTCAATAGGATACAAACTTTTTGAGAACTTAAAAGAGAAAGGCTTGGTATATGAAGATTTAAACATTACTGTTACCAGCGTAGGAGTTAGGGGAGAGCCTTTAGATAATCAGTTAATTAAAATCAAAGAATTAACGATTGGAACTTATAAAGTACGAAATGTTATCGCAGCTGTTAAGACCCTCGAATCTGCCAATTCTTCTTTATTGGGCATTCAGTTTCTTAAGAAATTTAAAGAAGTTCAATGGTCTCTTAATAGTAATAAGTTACTTTTCTTTAAAGAATAATTGTAGTTGTATTTTTTCTTAGTCTAGAAGAACGGCACACACTTGTAGCGATTCAGTTCTCTTATGTTAACGTTAAAATCATATGATATAGAGAATTCATGAATACCTCCAGTATTTATTAATTCTGACGTGTTAAAATCGTAAGAATACCCAAATCTATAACCCTGCCAATGTACACCAGTAAATGTACTAAAAGAGTTTACAGGTTTCGAGTTATCTGTATTCTTAGCTGAAGTTGTAGCCATTGTTAAGCCCATTGATATGCTATCATCAAAAACGTATTGCAGCCCTGCATCAAAACGGTTATATGCACCCTGCTTCATATAATTTGACAATACATAAATTTTACTTTTATCTGCGAGCCATGTTCGAATATTATTTAATACAGGCAAATAATATTTACCATGAGCTGAAAAGAAAACATCCAATGGTATATTTCCAGCTTCGGTGAGTGAAATATTAGGTTTGTTTAAATGCCTTACAGTTACACCTACCCAAGAATCTTCATTATTAAAAAGAATAGATGAACTTACATCAACAAAAGATCTTTGAGATTTTAGAACAGAAGGATCAATAGTTGCAGTGTTTAAAAAACTACTCCCCAAATTTATTTGATCTTCTAAGAGTAAATTTTGAAATCCATAGTTTTTATTTCCAAGACCAGCAGAAATACTGGGTCTAAAAAACCAAGTATCACTAATTTCAAAGGCCATGGCAAAATTTAGATTTACTTGATTGAAAGTATAACTAGAACCACTTTCCTTCTGATTTAATACACTGATACCAATTCCGGATTTAAATCCTTCAAACCATGTATCTGCAAAAGCGAAGTTCGAAGATACTTTTAGAGCACTACTTCTCCATTGAGATCTAAAAACAGCTCCTGTTTTGGTCCCTCTAGTTGCTCCAGTGAAAGAAGTATTTAAGGTCTCTGGCACCAAGAAATTTTGTGAAAATATAACATCCTGAGCATTGCTAAATTCACAATAAAAAAACATTATAAGCATTAAGTATCTTTTCATCTTATTTAATTAAAGTTATTGATGTGCTTTTTGTAATTTCTTGCCCGCTGTTTGTGAGAGCTTTAACATAGAGTATGTAGTTTCCATTTTCTGCAGGGATATTTCTAATAAATCCATCCCATCCTACTAGGTTTGTGCCTTCTTCGAAATATAGGAGCGTTCCCCAAGTATCATAAATAGACATCTGTACATTATCCATACAGTCAAATAGGGGTCTTATCGTATCGTTTATCCCATCCTGATTCGGTGTAAATGCATTTGGAATCTCAAGTTCATATCCTTTTGTTATTACAATAAGTTCTGTGTAGGTTTCTGTACAACATTCAGATGGGTATTCTACCGTTAGAGATACCTCATACGATCCAGCCATTGCGTATAAGTGTGTTGGTGTCATTTCTCCAACGACTACAGGTGAGCCATCTCCAAAATCCCAATAGAAATTAACAACATCCCCTGTAGATTCATTATTGAATGTAATGAGTTCGTTATTAGCAAGTTGATTGCAAAAAATACTATTAGGTGAAGAATAACTAAATGCAGCATCTCCAATTTCTGGTAAGTCAATTACTACTTCCACCTCAATTGGCGGACAACCATTTGCTAAACTTTCTTGATCATGAATAAATGCAGTATATGTACCAGATTCTGTTGTTTCCATACATTGCGGATTGAAAGGGTCACAGACATCTCCACCAGACCAAGAAAACTCGTATGGAGGGCTTCCTCCTGTAACAAATACATAATTGGTTTGAATCATGGTATTATTATCACAATCTTCTGTAACAGTTGAAGTAATTTGCGCTTCAATAACAGGAGGTCTGGTAAGAACCACCGCTGTACTATTTATGTTGGTTGAGCAATTGTTTGAATCGTCAACATCAATGGTATAGGTTCCGGCTGAAATATTTTCCAAACACCAAACACCTCCACCTAAAGAGGTCCATCCCGCTCCAATAGGAAATGGATTTGTTCCTCCTGTAATGGTAATACAGATTGATCCATTAGAATAACTCCAATCTGGAGAACAGGTTGGATCTATTACAGAATCTATTGTGTATAATAGTTCTCCTGGCTCATCTATGAATATATTGTTAGAATACTCACAACCGTTGGCATCGGTAATTGTATAGATATAATCTCCCGAAGTGGTATTAAAAACCCCCGTTCCAACATAAGGTGGCGTTCCTCCTGATGCTGCAACCGTTACTTCTGCGAAATCTCCATAACACAATATCGGACTCGTTATATTTGCTGTAGCTGTTAATTCAGTAGGTTCAATTACAGTAATTGTTTCAGTAGTCTGACAGCCATTTGCATCTGTAACCACAATAGAATGAATTCCTGCGGGCAATGTATAATTTCCTGTTCCAACATAAGGTGGTGTTCCTCCAGTGGCAGCAATATTATAAGTTACAGTATCTCCATAACAAAGTGCTGGTCCTGAAACTAAAGTATTTGAAGTACTGAGTTGTGTAGGTTCTTCCAAAGTATAATCAAACGTTATATTGTTTGGACAATTGGTATCTGTTATTGTTAAAGTATAAGTACCTGCTTGTAGGTTTCTAAACTCAAGAACATTTGGAGTACTCAAATCGCTATCTAAAATTCCACCTGGAGAAAGAGTATAGGTGAAACTGCCTGAACCTCCTGAGACAGAAATATCAATAAATCCATCGTTTGCTCCCAAACAACTTACCTCAGATCCATTATAATTTGATAGGGTTTCGCTAATCAAAATCGGACTTGCCGTTTGAGCGATTGTATATATTGGAGATGTGAATTCACAGCCATTAGTGTCCAATACTTTTAACACATAATTACCTTCACATGCATTATTTAATTCACTATCTCCAGTTTCTACAATTGTATCAAAGTTTCCAGAATCTGGAATTGATTCTGTATACCATTCCAATAGCGTGTAGGGTGCTGTTCCACCTTGAGGCATCACTTCAATTGAACCATCACAACTTGGTGAAACATTATTACATGACAAATCAACTAATGTTATAAGATCAAAAGTAACCGGAAGCGGAGGCACTATTACATAGTCAAAAGAATACGTACACCCTAAAGAATCTGTAATCGCTACCGAATAGTCTCCTGGACAAAGGTTGTATTGATCTTGTAATGTTGGATTTGATATTGCATTGATTTCTGTACCTGTGTAGGTCCATAAATAGGTGAGCGTTCCAATACCTACTGGATTTAATTCAATACTTCCTCCACAAAGCGGACTGTAACTACAACTTATATTCGTTATTGTTGCATTATCTTCTATTCTTGGATTTACAGTAACAGTAATGCGAAACGATTCTCCAACACATTGTGCAACTCCTGGATTGGATGCTTTGTAATAACTAGGCGTTACCTCATAGATTAGAGTCTGAATAGCAGGACTACTATTTATAAGTACTCCTGAGTCTATAAATGGCTGATCGATGCCATTACTGTAGCCTGAGATATCACCGCCACTAACATCTGTAACAACCCATGTGTATAATGTAGTATCGGGAACAATAGTTGTTGCATCAGGAAATACTCCATTTACAGGAGCAAATACAAATGAATCTCCCTCACATACTGTTTCAAAATGATCTGGTATAGATGGTTTTGGCTCTATCCAAATATCCACACTAAAAACAGGACCTTCACAAGTACCATTTGAAGGAGTGATTAAGTATTCAATATTTTGTGGTGTATTTGTTAAATTTACTAACTGTTGTGAAATTAAATTTGTCTGTACATTGTTGTCACTCCAGCCACTCAGATTGTTATTTGGCACTACAACCCATGTATAAGTTGTATTTGAAGGTATAATATATGTGGCGTCTGGAATTCCATTTACAGGGTCTATTACAAATGGATCATTGCTACACCTAGTATCTGTTAAACCAGAATCATATGGTATAAAAGGTGTTGGTTTTACAATGATTTCTATTTCAAAACTACTTACACAATTTCCTGCTCCAACAGTTACAGTATATATTACAGACTGATTTATATTACTATTATTGATTAAAGATGGTTGTTCAAATTGAATTTGATTCAGCCCATCAGTAGCCCCATAAACAGCAATATTATTACCAAAAGTCCAACTGTACAGTGTTCCGTCTGGAATTATAGTAGTTGGGGGATCGTTTATGGGTAAAAATGAAAAGGATTCTCCACTACAGATTTCAAATTGTTGGTCTTGTTCCTGTGGTGAAGGCGCTACAGAGATCACTACCTCAAAAGGAATTCCTGAACAATTTCCAGCAATACCTGAAGTCGGAGTGACTTCATAACTTACATTTTGAATGCTGTTACTCATATTTGTCAATGCCTGAGAAATCACTGCTCCAGATCCAGTTGATGCATCTGGGATTTGACTATTAGAAGCTAATACAGTCCATGTATATGTTGTTCCTAACGGAACGATATCGCCATCAACCATGTCAACTGGATCTACTATAAAAGTTTCAGAAGAGCAAATCTCTTTAAATTTGTCTTGAATTTGTGGTGTAGGATTTACCGTAATACTAAAGGTTTCAGGTGCACCTTCACAGGTAATACCACCGCTACTATAAGCTGGTGTAACTGTTACAATTGAAATAATTGGTGCGTTTGTTGAATTCACAGCAATAAATGAAGGGAAATTATCAATACCAGTTAGCGGACTTAACCCAATTGCAGTATCCATAGACCAACTGTAACTTGTGATTCCATTTGTATTTGTGGTATTAAAAGTCACTGCTTGAACGGTTTCACTTTCGCAGATCTCTTGCGAACTAATGGCTTCTACATTTCCAGTTGGGTTTACGGTTACGGTTACTGTAAACGGATCTCCTTCACAGTTACTTCCAGAAACAGGCACCACTGTATAAATTACATCAACAGGAGCGTTTGTTAAGTTAGTAAAAGCATCGTCTTCTAGATCGTTTACTAACAAGCCGTTTTCAACAGCAGGGTTTCCAGCAGAAATACTTAATCCATTGATTTCTAAGTTGGTTATATTGTAAGTGTCCGCAGCTACAGAGTTAGATGCATTGAACGGTTGATTTAAGTTTTCATCACTACATACAGTAATCGTTTGGTTTGAAACAACTGGTTCAGAAGTTATCGAGACATTTATTTTAAAAGGAGTTCCAACACACCCATTTCCAGAAGTTGGTGTGATTGTGTATTCAACAGTTACAATACTTACTCCTGTATTTGTAATGGTTCCAATAACATTTTGAATTCCTGTGTCACCCACAGTCACCCCACTCACGGTTCCTGTTATTTGTGTTATTTCCCATGTAAAGTTACTAGCAACAGCGTTCCCGCCGGGTGTAATATTATCTTGAGGATTAAAATTAAACGAACTATCAGAACAAACGGTTTCGTTAGAGTCAATTCCAACAGGTTCTGTATCAATAGTTACAGTAACTGTAAATGGATCCCCAAGACATCCATTATCACCAACAGGAACAAATGTGTATACCACATCAAGAGCAGTACTAGTGATATTATTCCAAGAATCGTTACTGATTGCATCACTTGAAAGTCCATTTTGTAAGGTTGTATTTCC
>CATEYX010000043.1 GCA_949511925.1 Cryomorphaceae bacterium
TTATTTTAACATAATTTATATTGATTCTAAATAGTAATTTATCGATTCTAAATGGTTAATTAATGATTGCAAATTTATACTTTTGCGCCGAAAAATCTAATTTAAAAAGCATGTCTAAAGATATAAGGTTAAAAAAAGGCTTAAACATCAATTTACTTGGTGAGGCCGACAAAGTATATGCATCAGTAAAACCTACTAAAAGATATGTAGTGAAACCTACTGATTTTCATACATTAACTCCTAAGCTAGCTGTTAAAGTTGGAGATAAAGTGAAGGCGGGTACTATTTTGTTTTTTGATAAATATAACGATAAAGTAAATTTTTGTGCTCCAGTAAGTGGTGAGGTTATTGATATTGTAAGGGGAGCAAAAAGAAAAATACTTGAGGTTGTATTGGAAGCAGATGCAGTTATAGAGTATGAACAGTTTAATACTGATACTGCTAAAAACATTTCTCGCGTACAAATTATTGATACCATGCTAAAGGCAGGTATTTGGCCGTTTGTAAGGCAAAAACCTTATGATATTGTTGCTAACCCAACAGATATGCCTAAAGCAATTTTTATTTCAGCTTTTAACTCAGCACCCTTAACCATTGATAACGACTTTGCTCTCTATGGCTTGGATGAATTATTCCAAAAGGGTTTAGATTATATTACACAGTTAACAAGTGGTAAAACACATTTGAATATTGATGGAAATACAAATCCTGCCACAGTATTTACTGGTGCTAAGGGAGTTGAGATAAATAAAATAAGTGGTGCTCACCCTTCAGGAAATGTCGGAATACAAGTACATCATATTAACCCTATCAATAAAGGAGAAGTTATTTGGTACTTGCAGCCACAAGATGTAATTGCAATTGCGCGCTTATTTACTGAAGGTAAATATGATGTTTCAAGAATTGTTGCCCTATCAGGTTCGCAAGTTAAAAAACCTAAATATTATAGAACTATTGCTGGAGCTACTATTTCTAATTTATTGGCAGATAATATTACTGAAGGAGATAACAGAATTATTTCAGGCGATATTTTAACAGGGCAGCATATTGAGGTAAATGGAACTTTAGGTTTTTATGATACAACAATTACTGTTATTGAAGAAGGAAAGGAACAAGAATTTTTAGGTTGGATTTTGCCTGGGTTACATAAATTCTCTGCCTCCAAAACCTTTTTATCATGGTTGACTCCTTCTAAAAAATATACTTTAAATGCAAATATGCATGGTGAAGAGCGAGCTTATGTTATGACTGGTGAGTACGAAAAGGTTCTGCCTATGGATATATTCCCAGCTCATTTAATAAAAGCATGTATGATAGAAGATATAGAATTGATGGAGAATTTAGGAATATATGAGGTGTCGCCTGAAGATTTTGCATTATGTGAGTTTGTTTGTACCTCAAAAATAGAGGTTCAAACTATAATTCGTAATGCACTGGAATTAGTAAGAAAAGAAAATAGTTAAAATGAAATTATTTAAGAATATCTTAGAATCAGTAAAACCACTTTTTGTTAAAGGTGGTAAACTTGAAAAAATGTATCCAGCTTATGATGCTTTTGAAACATTTCTTTTTGTTCCTGATCATACTACTAAATCAGGATCGCATATTAGAGATGCAGTAGATTTGAAAAGAACAATGGCTTTTGTTGTATTATCACTAATTCCCTGTATTATTTTTGGAATGTGGAATATTGGTGATCAATACTTTAATGCAATTTCTGTAGAAACAAATTTTCTAAATAATTTAATTTTTGGATTTTGGAAATTTTTACCACTTTTAGCTGTTTCATATGCAGTAGGTTTATCGGTAGAATTTGCATTTGCAATTTCTAGAGGACATTCAGTTAATGAAGGGTACTTGGTTACAGGTATGTTAATCCCTTTAATTATGCCTGTTGATGTTCCTTTATGGATGCTAGCAGTCTCAGTAGTTTTTGCAGTAGTGATTGGAAAAGAAGTATTTGGAGGTACGGGTATGAATATATTAAATCCTGCTTTAACTGCTAGAGCGTTCTTATTTTTCGCATATCCATCATATATGTCTGGTGATAAGGTATGGGTTCATGGCGCAGGAGTAGATGGATACTCTGGGGAAACAATTCTAGGTGCTTTGGCATCAAATACTTCATCATGGGATAATTTGAAATGGAACTTTAATGATGCTTTAATTGGTTATATACCCGGCTCTGTCGGAGAGACATCTTTTATTGCTATAATTATAGGTGCATTGATTTTGATTTTTTCAGGTGTAGGTAGTTGGAGAATTATATTATCAACTTTCTTAGGAGGATATTTAACGGCATTATTATTTAATTTATGGGGAGTGAATTTCCTTATGAGTACTCCAGCTCATATTCATTTGTTAATTGGAGGTTTTGCTTTTGGTGCTGTGTTTATGTCAACTGATCCAGTGAGTGGATCACAAACCAATAAAGGTAAGATTATTTATGGTTTGTTAATTGGTTTCTTTGCAATTGTTATTAGAGTATTTAATCCAGCATATCCTGAGGGAATGATGTTAGCGATTTTGTTGATGAATGTATTTGCTCCATTAATTGATCATTATATAGTGGATGCTAATATTAAAAATAGATTAAAAAGAATAAATTAAAAAATAATAGTATTTCGAGAATATAAAACTTCAATATTCTCAGTATTGTAATATTAATAATATAAAAAATGGACGTAAATAAAAATTCTACTACTTTCGGTTTTACAGTAATAATGGTAATCATTGTTGCTGCATTACTATCTACAGCTGCTATTGAATTGAAGCCTTTTCAAGATAGAAATGTAGAATTGGAAAAGAAACAAAATATTTTAAGTTCTGTTGGGGTAGCTATTGATAGAGATGGAGCAGAAGAAATATATGACACTTATATTAAAAGTGAATTAGTTCTTAATGTAAAAGGAGAGCAAGTTGAAGGTTCTGCTTTTGATGTTGATTTAGGTGTTGAAATGAAGAAGGAAGCTAAAGCTCAGTTATTACCTTTATTTATTAGTAATGTTGAGGGTGTAACTCGTTACATTATTCCATTAAGAGGTAAAGGTCTTTGGGGGCCAATTTGGGGTTTTATTTCTTTAGAGGAAGATCTTAATTCTGTATTTGGTGCTGTTTTTGATCACAAATCAGAAACTCCAGGTCTAGGTGCTGAGATAAATAGAGCTTCATTCGAGGATCCATTTTCAGGGAAATCTATTTTTGAAGGTGATGAATTTACTTCCATTAAAGTTATTAAAGGTGGTGCTGAAGAAGATGATATGCATGGAGTTGATGGTATTTCTGGAGGAACTATTACTTCAGATGGTGTTTCTGATATGCTAGATGAAAGATTAAGAATGTATTTGCCATATTTTAGCACATTAAAGCCGGCTGTTGAGGTAGATTCAGTTTTTAATACATTAGTTTCAATAGCATCAGTTAAAATTCAGTAATAATAAATTAATCCCATGAGCAAATCTAAATTATTATCTAAAAGAACAAAACAATTATTAAGCGATCCACTTGACGATAATAATCCAATTACAGTACAAGTATTAGGGATATGTTCTGCATTAGCAATTACTGTACAATTAAAACCTGCAATTGTAATGGCATTATCAGTATTGGTAGTCCTATCTGTTGCAAATGTGATTATCTCACTCATGAGAAAAGTAATACCTTCTAGAATTAGAATTATTGTTCAATTGGTCGTTGTTGCAACATTAGTAATACTGGTAGACCAGGTGCTTAGAGCTTTTGTTTATGATGTAAGTAAAGAGCTATCTGTATTTGTAGGTTTGATTATTACGAACTGTATTATAATGGGTAGACTAGAAGCTTTTGGTATGGCAAATGGTCCTTGGGATTCCTTCATGGATGGACTTGGTAATTCTTTTGGATATGCCTGGATTTTAATTGCTGTAGCTTTCTTTCGCGAACTTTTAGGGTCTGGCACTTTGTTTGGTTATCCAGTCTTAGAATCATTAGGCATTTATGAATTAGGTTATGAAAATAACGGTATGATGATTTTACCTCCTATGGCTTTAATAACTGTTGGTGTAATCATCTGGATACAGAGAGTTAAAAACATTAAATTAGTAGAATCTAAATAATAATTGATATGCAAGAATTAGCAAATATATTTATCAAGTCAATTTTTATTGACAATATGGTATTCGCTTACTTTTTAGGAATGTGTTCCTATTTAGCGATTTCTAAAACAGTTAAAACATCAGTGGGTATGGGTGCTGCAGTAGTATTTGTTTTAGGTATCACTATACCTATAAATTACCTTCTAGAGAATTATGTTTTGAAAGAAGGGGCACTAGCTTGGTTGTCAGATGATTTCTTAACAGTTGATTTATCTTTTCTTTCTTTTATTATGTTTATTGCTGTTATTGCTTCAATGGTACAGTTAGTAGAAATGGTGCTAGAAAAATTTTCTCCTGCATTATATAGTTCTCTTGGTATATTTTTACCTCTTATTGCTGTGAACTGTGCAATTTTAGGAGGATCACTTTTTATGCAAGAAACAGCATACACTACAATAATAGAAGCCACAGTATTTGGGTTAGGTTCTGGAGTCGGTTGGTTTTTAGCTATTGTGGGTATTGCAGCAATTCGTGAAAAAATTAGATATTCAAATGTTCCTCCAGCCTTAAGAGGACTTGGAATTACTTTTATCATTACAGGACTAATGGGGATAGCGTTTATGAGTTTTATGGGAATTAAACTTTAATTTCAAAAAAATAAGAATAAAGAATGATATTATTAAGCATAACAACGATAGTAAGTAGTATAGTAGTATTCCTTATGGTACTACTAACTTTAGTTGGGGTTTTACTTTTTGTAAAAACACAACTAACGCCCTCGGGAAAAATTACAATTAAGATAAATGGCGAAAAGGAAATTGTAGTAGATGGTGGAAATACGCTACTAAGTACCCTAAGTAATGAAGGTATTTTCTTGCCATCAGCTTGTGGTGGTGGTGGTACCTGTATTCAATGTACTTGTCAAGTTTCTTCAGGTGGTGGAAGTATTTTACCAACTGAAAAGCCGCATTTTTCTCGTAAAGAAATTGCGAATGATTACAGATTGAGTTGTCAAGTAAAGGTAAGAGAGGATATGGATATTCATATTCCTGAGGAAGTATTTGGAGTTAAGAAATGGGAAGCAACAGTAGTTTCAAATTATAATGTAGCTACTTATATTAAGGAATTTATTGTTGAGGTTCCTGAAGATATGCCTTATGAGGCAGGTGGATATATTCAAATTGAAATTCCTAATTGTGAAATTCCATTTTCTGCTATGGATATTACAGCACATCCTGATGACCATCCTGGAGAGCCTAATAAATTTGATAAGGATTGGGGGGAAGGAAACTTTGCTATGCGTCATTTAGTAATGAAAAATGAGGAAGATGTTGTAAGGGCTTATTCCATGGCTTCTTATCCTGCTGAAGGAAGGAAAATCATGTTGAATGTTAGAGTTGCTGCACCGCCTTGGGATAGAGATAAAAATACTTGGGCTGATCTTAATCCTGGAGTTGCATCTTCTTATATATTTGGTCAAAAAGCAGGTGATAAAGTAATTATTTCAGGTCCTTATGGTGAGTTCTTTATCAATAATTCTGAAGCTGAAATGTTGTATATTGGTGGTGGTGCAGGTATGGCTCCAATGCGTTCACATTTATATGAATTATTCAAAACTTTAAAAACAGGTAGAAAAGTTTCTTACTGGTATGGTGGTAGATCAAAAGCTGAGCTTTTTTACATTGAGCATTTCCGATCTTTGGAAAGAGAATTTAAAAACTTTAAGTTTCACCTAGTTCTTTCTGATGCTCAAGAAGCTGACAATTGGAAGCCAATGAAAGATTTGGATGATACTGATGGAGATGGTTTTGTAGGTTTTGTTCATCAAGTTGTTATTGATCAATACTTAACCAAGCATGAAGCTCCTGAAGATATTGAATTATATTTCTGTGGTCCTCCAATGATGAATCAAGCAGTTCTTAAAATGGCAGATGATTGGGGTATTCCTGATGAGAATGTTAGGTTTGATGACTTTGGAGGGTAAATAATAGATACAGAAATTCAGTTATTTCTTTAAGTTTTTTTACTTTTCTTATTTTCCTTGTCTAATATTTGGTTTCTATAATTTACATTTGTTCCCATGAAAAATGTTATCTACTTATTTGTATTAATTATATGTGCGTGTACACCCTCTGATAATAAAATTTTAGTTGCAAATTCAGGAGAAACACAAGGGACTTATTATCATATTAAATATCTTTCTCCACAAGGGGAGAGTTTTCAATTCCAGATTGATAGTTTACTTACCGAGATCGATAGTTCAGTTTCTATTTACAAACCTTATTCTATTATTTCAAGTTTAAATAATGGTCAAGAAGTTAAAACAGATGAAATTTTTAATCTCGTATATTTTGATGCTCTTCATGTATGGAGAAATACGGAAGGTTATTTTGATTGCACAGTATCACCATTGGTGAAATATTGGGGTTTCTATAACAATGACACGAATGAAGTTAAAGTAGATTCAGTTACTATTCAGTCATTAATGAAAATGGTGGGAATAGATAAGATGACTTGGGAAGATAGTACAGTTGTATTAGCAGAAGGAGTAAAGCTTGATTTTAATGCAATTGCTCAAGGAACTTCAGTGGATTTGATAGCAATACTACTTGAAGAAAAAGGTATATTAAATTATCTAATTGAAGTAGGAGGTGAGCTTAAAGCTAAAGGTATTAATGCTGATGGGAATATTTGGAGAGTAGGTATTGATAAGCCATCAGAAGAGATTGATTTTCAAAATCGTTTTCAGTTCATTCTAGATTTAAAAGACAAGGCTTTAGCTACATCAGGCAATTATCGTAAGTTTTATGTTAGGAATGGAGTTAAGTATGCTCACACAATTAATCCTAAGACAGGTTTTCCTTCTAAAAATCGTTTGTTAAGTGTAACGGTTGTAACTAGTGATTGTTCGTTAGCTGATGCTTATGCTACTGCTTTTATGGCAATGGGATTGAAAAAAACAAAGCAAATTATAAAGACTCTTGATGATGTTATTGAAATATATATTGTTTATACCGATAAAAATGGGGATTGGAAAGTATATATAAGTCCAAAAATGAAAAAGAGAATTGTTAATTAAGCCTCTTCATTTTTACACTTTTCTTCAGCTGTAGCGCCACATATTCCACAAGCTTTTCCTTCTTCATTTAAGAAAGGACTTTGACTTGCACAGGTGCCTGCAAATTTTCCATTCTTTTTTAGTAATATTTTCACTCCTATACCTGCAAAAACAAAGGCAAGCATAAAAATAGTAATAAGGAAAATTGTTAAAAATGTCATGGTAAATATTTTAATGTAAAATTACTATAAATGCTAGGAATATTTATGTTTGTAATACAATAAATAATTATGGAAAACAAAACAAAAGCATTTGCTCGTTTGCTAACAATTATGGACGAGTTAAGGGAGCAATGTCCTTGGGATAAAAAGCAAACAATGGATAGTTTACGCTACCTTACCATTGAGGAATTATATGAGCTTTCAGATGCTATTTTGGAGAAGGATATGGTGGAAGTAAAAAAAGAATTAGGAGATCTTCTTTTGCATATTGTCTTTTATGCTCGTATAGGAAGTGAGACAAATGATTTTGATATTGCTGATGTTATAAATAGTGTCTGTGATAAATTGGTGCATAGGCATCCTCATATTTATGGTGATGTAAAAGTGGCTAATGAAGAAGAAGTAAAAGCAAATTGGGAAAAATTAAAATTAAAGGAAGGAAATAAATCTGTTTTGGAGGGTGTGCCAAAATCTTTACCAGCAATTGTAAAGTCTTTTAGAATTCAAGAAAAAGTAAGAGGAATCGGTTTCGATTGGGATGATAAAACACAAGTTTGGGACAAGGTGTTGGAGGAGATAGAAGAGTTAAAGGTAGAGATTGAAAAAGGAGATAATGATAGAATAGAATCAGAATTCGGTGATGTACTTTTTGCTTTAACGAACTACGCTCGTTTTATTAATGTAAACCCTGAAGATGCACTGGAAAGAACAAATAAAAGATTTATAAAGCGTTTCCAGATAATGGAAAATGAAATTAGAGAAAAAGGCATGGATATGTCTGAAATGAGCCTAACAGAAATGGATGTGTATTGGGAGAAAGCGAAAGAAGAATACTATGTATCGAAGGATATAAATTAAAATATCGTCTAATTGTAAATGAATGATCCTAAAGCTTTTTATGATAAGTATAAATCTCTTGTATATAATTTAGCTTTAAATTACTCGACTAATAAAGAAGATGCAGAAGAAATTACACAGGATGTATTTCTTTCGGTTTTTAAAAAAATGTCTAGTTTCAGAAATAAATCTAAGATTGAAACATGGATATTTCGAGTTACTATTAACAAATCGTTAGATTATTTAAAAGCCAAGAAACGCTTTAAGAGAAATTTTATGAATGATGGAGTATCTATAGATCAAATATCCCAAACTGAGTTATCTGATTTTAATCATCCTGGGGTTGTGTTAGAATCCAAAGAGAAAATACAGGATATTTATAGCTGTATTAATAAATTATCAGAAGATCATAAAACAGTTATTATTTTATTAAAAATTGAAAATAGAACTCATTCAGATGTAGCTAAAATTATGAAAATATCTGTGGGAGCTGTTGAATCATTATTCATTAGGGCAAAAAAGAAATTAGATGTTTTACTTAATAATTAGAAGGAATTGAATTTAATAATCGTCAAACTTAATGTATGCAAGATAAATTAGAAATATTAAGCACAATTAAAAGAGTTAGTCCTCCGGATTATCTCTATGATAAGATTCTTGAAAGAATTAATAATAAAATACAAGCACCTTTAATTTACGCTTATGCTGCATGTATTCTTTTATTAATTACATTTAATATTTTTTCTATTAATTTCTCTATAGCTGATAATTTAGCGGCTATAAATCTAATTGATATGCCCACAAACTTTTTGCAATATGAATAAAAAAAGATTCTATATTATTATTATTGGTGTTTTGATATTAATTAATTTAATTCTTATGTGGTTCTTTCTTAATCAAAACAATTCATCAAAAAAAGGTGGCCCAAGGGATTTGATCATTGAGGTATTACATTTTGATTATGAACAAATAAGAGAGTATGACCTTTTAATTAAAGATCATAGAGTCCTGATGCGCAAAGGTAAAAGCGAATTATATAATTTTAGAAAATCATACTTTCTTTCAGATAGTGATTCAGCATTATCTCTATTATCCAACTCTTATAGTAATTTAGAGAATATAAATAAAAACCATATTAATGAGATTATGGAAATATGTACTGCTTCTCAAAAAGAAAATTTTAGAATTATGATTAAAGAAAACACACTTTTTAACGAAAGAAAAAAATAAATTTTATGAAAAAAAGACTTCTCATATTACTTTGCTTTCCAATGATTGTTTTTGCTCAGGGTCCTGAAATAACATCTTGGATACTAAATCTAAATGGTGCTACTAACCCATCTTATCCAAATGAATTAACTAATGTACAGAATGTTTGTTACACTTCTACTGATGTGTATGTTAGTTGCACCTGTATTCCAGGATACGATATTGGTCCATGGTCACAAAATCCTAATCAGCCTGCTAATCAGAATTTTGTTTTTAAAATAAATCTTATTCCACAAGAGAATACTGGTAATAAAACAAAAGCACCAATGGGACATACTGGAGTTTGGAGTAATGGTGTTTCAATTTTTAATGCTGAAGATGGTATGTCATATAATAATCAAGGAGTTTGGAATCAAAATGCATTGTACTTTGAGGGGGTTTCTTTTGATGATTGCTTAGGTCATCCTGCTCCTAATGGAGAATATCATCATCATGTAAATCCTACATGCTTATATGATGATTCGGATGATCAAAATCACTCACCAATTATTGGCTATGCATTTGATAATTTCCCAATTTATGGTGCTTATGGTTATGCAAATACAGATGGTACTGGAACCATTAAACGAATGGAGTCGTCTTATCAATTAAAAAATATTACTACAAGAGCAAATGGTCCTACTTTAAACCAATATCCATTAGGCGCTTATCTTGAAGATCATGAGCATGTAATTGGTTCAGGAGATTTAGATGAATATAACGGTAGGAACTGCATAACTCCTGAATATCCTAATGGCACATATGCTTATTTTGTAACTATTGATGCTAATTTTGATCCTGTTTATCCGTATACACCTGGACCACATTATTATGGTGTTGCCCAAGGAAGTGGTAACTTAGGTCCTGGATCAGGACATAATACCATACCTTCTAATTGCACTCCTTATGTAGGATCTACTAATAGTGTAATTAATATTGATAAAATATTAGATAGAACACTTGTTGATATTGTAGATTTTTCAGGAAAAAAAACAACTGAAAAATATAACATTCCATTATTCTATATTTATAAAAACGGTGATGTTGACAGAAAGCTTATTATTCAATAATTCTGTATTTAGCACTTTACTTATATTTGCAAACTAAATTATACCAATCAAATAAAAAAATGAAAAACATACAATTAACCTTACTAACACTTTTGATAGTTACAGTAACAAGTGCTCAAAATTTCAATGGATTTGCTCTCTATAATGCACAGGGTTCAAGTACAACTTATTTAATAGATGAAAATCAAAATATTTCACACACATGGAATATGACAACTGAATGTAATTATACTGTTCAATTAAAAGAGAATGGAAACCTAATTAGAGGAACTAAAGGAAATACGAATGTCTTTAGTAACGGGAATATAGCTGCTGGAGCTGGTCAGGTACAAGAAATTGCACCAGATGGATCTATTGTATGGAGTTTTGATTATGCAGATAATGATCATGTTAGTCATCATGATTTGACATTAGTAGGTGATAATGTTTTACTTACTGCTTACGAGAAGAAGAGTTCTGCAGAGTTAAGTGCAGCAGGATTTAATAATGCAAGTTCTGAAAAATGGCCAACTCATTTTGTAGAGTTAGAGTCAGATGGTAATGGAGGAGCTACAATTGTTTGGGAATGGCATATTTGGGATCATATGTGTCAAGATACAGATACTAGTAAACCCAATTATGTTGCTAATATTTCTTATAATCCTGAATTGATTGATATAAATATGTTGTCAGGTGGTAGTGGAGATTGGTTCCATGTAAATGGGGTAGATTATAATGAGGATCTAGATCAGATTGTTTTCTCATCTCGTTTTGCATCAGAGATTTATATTATTGACCATAGTACAACATCTGCAGAAGCAGCTTCACATACTGGTGGTAATTCAGGAATGGGAGGAGATATTTTATATAGATGGGGTAATCCTTCTAATTATGATCTTTCTGGTGCTCAGGTCATTCCTAATGCTGTTCATGATGTTCGTTGGATTACTGATGATGGTAGGCCAAACGGAGGTTTCTTACAGATTTTTAATAATAGTGGTGTTAGTAATAATCAATCTGCAATTGATGGTATTGATGCTCCGTGGGATGCCGCTACTAGTTCCTATTTAAGAACTGCAGGGCAGGCATTTACTCCATCTTCTTATACAACAAGGTATGAATGTGGCTATGGTTCTGCTTCTGGGCAATCTGCTTCAGATAGAATGTCAAATGGAAATATATATATTAATGCTTCTGGAGGTCAAGGTGGTGCTGGTGTGATGTATGAAGTTGATTCAATTGGGAATTTAGTTTGGGGTCCATATAATGCTAGCTCTCCAAAAGGCTTCAGATATGAATGTGATTATCCAGGGATCAAAGCTTTAGAAACATATATGAATACTTCTAATACATCTTGTTTTGATGCTACTGTAATTACAGAAAATACTAAAATTAAAAATTTGGTTCTGTATCCAAATCCGGCAATTGATCATATAATTATTAATGATCAAGACTTAAAAGAGGTTTATAATATTATGGGTGTTATGGTTATAAGTACTTTTGATACTAAGGTAGATGTTAATCATTTATCTAGTGGGATTTATTATCTTAGAATAGCAAACAGAAACATAAAGTTTATTAAGAAATAACTTATGCTTTTAGTTTAGGGTTTTCTCTGCTTAAATAAATTGAACACATAAGACTTGTTAATTTGTTTAAATAATATACGAACAATTAACATTATTTTTACCTCATGAAAAAATTAACATTAGCAATACTAATAACTTCTTCAATATTTGGCTATTCTCAAGAAAGATGTTCGACTGATATGTATACGGATTTATTAGAAGCAAAATATCCAGAATATGCTGTTCAGAGGCAGAAAGTAAACTCTCAGACTCAAAAATGGATAAAGAATAATCCAATTATTAGTAATAAAGCTATAATTACGATTCCTGTTGTAGTACATATTGTATGGAATACAGCTACTGAAAATATTTCAGATGCACAAATATTTTCGCAAATGGATGTTTTAAATGCTGATTTTAGACGAGCAAATCTAGATGCTATTAATACACCTTCAGTATGGCAGAGTATTTCAGCAGATACAGAGATTGAGTTTTGTCTTGCAACTATTGATCCAAATGGTATTTCTTCAAATGGTATTACAAGAACTCAGACTAATCAAACTTCTTTTTCTATTAATACAAGTGATATGAAATCTACATCAAATGGAGGTATTGATCCATGGCCTAAAGATGATTATTTAAATATTTGGGTTTGTGATTTATCAGGTGGAATTCTTGGTTATGCAACGCCCCCTTCTGGTTTTAATAACCCTAATGATGGTGTTGTTGTTGGTTATAAATATTTTGGTACAATAGGTGCTGTACAAGCACCATACAATAAGGGGAGAACATCTACTCATGAAGTTGGTCACTGGCTAAACCTTGATCACGTTTGGGGAAACGGAGGTAATTGTGGAAATGATAATGTTAGTGATACGCCAACTCAGGAAGAGGAAAATTATTCTTGCCCAAGTTTTCCACATAATCCAAATAGTTGTGGTACATCAAATGTTTCGGGAGATATGTTTATGAATTATATGGATTATACAAATGATGCTTGCATGAACATGTTTACTTTAGGACAGAAAACTAGAATGACTGCTGCCATTAATCAATATAGACCAAATCTACTTAATCATAACTTATGTAGTGGGTCAGGCATTACACCATCATGGAACTGTATTAATGGATCATGTATAGATCCAGCTAATGGCAATGGAACTTATTCAAATTATAATGTTTGTGTTAATTCATGTAATTGTGTGCCTATATCTTTACCATTATTTGAAGATTTTCAAAGTAATAGTCTGCCTGCAAATTGGAATATTGAAAATAATGATAGCGATAAAACATGGGAAATTACCAATACTGCAGGCTATAATAGTACAAAATCTTTATATATCAATAATGCCGATTATTCTGCAAACGGTGAATATGATGATCTTATTTCACCTACCTTAGATTTCACATCATTATCATCAGTAAGCCTAGAATTTGATTATGCTTACTCATTATGGACAGATCCTACATTATCTCAGGTATGGTCGGATACATTAATTATTCTACTATCTTCTGATTGTGGTTTATCTTGGCAGAATATATGGGAGAAGACTAGCCTAGATTTAGTTACTACAACACCAATATTTAATGAATTTACCTGGACACCATCAAGTAATAATGATTGGAGTTCAGAAGTAATTAATCTAAATGCTTATATAAATCAAGATGATATTTTGATCAAGTTTAGGAATGTCAATCAGTATGAAAATAATTTATATTTAGATAATATCAATATCAAAAGTTCTCCTAATTCTGTAGAAGAATTGATGATAGAGCACATGATCTATCCAAATCCCACTAATAGTCATATCAATATAGAAATTACATCATCTAAGTTTAATGATATAGAGCTTTATGTATCTAATTCTATAGGCCAAACGGTTTATAGCGAAACGATTAATTCAAATAGAGAAAGAATTATCACTATAAATCTAAATGATTTTTCGGAAGGAATTTATTTTGTAAACTTAATTACAAGTACTGGTGAATTGTATACAAAGAAAATATCTTATTTAAAATAAGTTCCTATGAGGAGATTTATATATTTAATATTATTACTCTATTGCAGCAATGCATTTGCTCAAACTAATTTTTATAATGTAGATATTCTAAGAGAAATCCGAATTAGCTTTCATGATTCTGATTGGGATCATCAGTTAGATAGCTTGTATGTACAAGGAGATAATGAACGGATATTGGCTGATTTAATTATTGACGGCTCACCTTATGATAGTGTAGGGATTCGTTATAAAGGTTTTAGTTCAGTATCGGTAAATCGGGTTAAAAACCCCTTTAATATCAAGTTGGATTATGTTATTGATGGGCAAGACCATAATGGGGTAGATAAGCTTAAACTTTCCAATGTATACCAGGACCCTTCCTTTATTAGAGAAGTGCTTACCTATGAAATTTCAGCTAACTACCTGCCTTCAGCTAAAGCAAATTATGCCAACATATTTGTTAACGATACTCTTTTGGGATTATATATCAATGTCCAGGCAGTAAATAAGGATTTATTGAATGATCATTTTGGGAACAAATACAATCCTTTTTTTAAATGTAATCCGGAAAATTTAAATGTTAGCCCTGGAGGCGAAAATGCTAACTTAAGTGATGCGCATGGAAATGATAGTTTGGATTATCATCCGTATTATGATTTAAAATCTGATTATGGTTGGGAGGCACTTTACAATTTAATTGATACTTTAAATAATTATTCAGATAGTGTAAATAAAGTATTGAATGTTGATAGGACACTTTGGATGCATGCTCTTAATTACACCCTCATTAATTTCGATTCTTATATTGGTTATGGGCAGAATTATTATCTTTATAAGGATAAAACGGGTCAGTTCAATCCATTATTATGGGATCTGAACATGTCATTTGGAAGTTTCAGTCTTACAGACGCATCTTCTATTTATTTTAGTGGTTTTGATATTACTCAAGCTCAAAATATGGATCCTTTATTGCATCATACTCAAATTTCAGTATCTCCCAGGCCTTTGCTCAGGAACTTGTTTTTAAGTGAGCGTAACCGAAAAATGTATTTGGCACATATCCGAACAATTATTAATGAAAATTTTGCTAATCAGAACTATTCTATTAGAGGTCAGTATTTTCAAAATTTGATTGATGTTAGTGTACAGAATGATACCAATAAGTTTTATTCTTATACAGATTTTACAACTAACCTAAATAATCAAGTTGCTTTGGTTACTGCCGATTGTCCGGGTATTACTCAGCTTATGGATGCAAGAACTACTTATTTGAGTAGTTATACTGGATTTAGTGGTGAGCCTATAATTACAAATATAGTAACTATCCCGCAAAACTTTGTTGTGGGTGATGATGTTTGGATTACAGCAAATATAACAGATGCAACTGAAGCCATTTTGGGCTATCGTTTTGGAGCTAACATGGCTTTTAAAACCACCACTATGTTTGATGATGGAAATCATAATGACGGCATGGTAAATGATGGTGTGTTTGGAGGTGTAATTTCTAATTCTGCTAATAGGGTTGATTATTATTTGTATGCTGATAATGATTCTGCTGGAGTATTTTCTCCTGTTAGAGCAGCTTACGAGTTTTACAGTATTCAATCTCAGCTAAATGTGGGTGATGTGGTTATAAATGAAATTATGTCTAACAATATAAGCACAATTAGTGACGCAAGTGGAAAATTTGAGGATTGGATAGAAATATATAATTCAACAAGTTCACCAGTTTCTACTGCTGGTTTGTTTTTGACTGATACTTTAGGATTATTGCAAAAATGGGAATTACCTGATTATACTATTCCTGCAAATGGTTATGCAATTATTTGGGCGGATGAAGATGGAGGACAAGGAGATATGCACGCTAATTTTAAATTATCAAATTTAGGTGAGCATCTTATATTGACTAATGCTGATAGTTTAGTTATTGATTCAATTACTTACTTAATTCAGGCTGATGATATTGCTTTTGCAAGATCACCAAATGGAAGTGGACCTTTTATAATGCAAGCACCTACTTTTAAGTCAAATAATGACTTTATTAATACAATTACTGAAAAACAAGAAATAATTAAAGTGTATCCTAATCCGTTTTCGGATGTTATAAAATGGAATAGTTTGGAAAATGTTGAAGTAAGAGATGTATTAGGAAAGCTAATGCATACTTCTGAAAATACAAATTACATCGCAACATCAACTTGGGAAACAGGAATTTATTTTCTACATTTGATAAATAAAAATCAAACAATAAAAGTAATTAAAATATAATAATATGAAACATAGATTAATACTAATAATGAGTGTAGTTGCATTGCAGTTAAATGCTCAAACAATTACAAATTACACCACTGCTGATGGTTTGGTAAGTGATTTTGTAGAATGTCTTGATGTAGATGTAGATGATAATGTTTGGTTTGGAACATCTGTTGGCGTACAAATGTATGATGGTTCTTCATTAGCAGTTTTTGATGTTGCAAGTTATCCGGGTATGCTTTCGGATAATATTAAATGTATAAAAGTAGCTTCTTCTGGAGAAATTTGGATTGGCACAGATTTTGGAGCTAATAAGTTAATATCAGGTGTTGCTGGATTCATGTGGCTACCATATACAACTTCAAATGGCTTAAACTCTAATCAGATAAAAAGTATTGATGAAGATACTAATGGCGATGTTTGGGTAGGGACAAATCAGGGCGTTTCGCATTTTGATGGTACGGCTTGGGTTTCTTATTCTTCTCCTGATTTGCATTGGAGTGGGGTGAATGCCACTTCTTTTGACTCTAACGGTGATAAGTGGTTTGCTTCCCCACTAGGAGGTACTACTCATTTTGATGGAACTACTTTTACTCCATATGATACTAGCAATGGCTTGCTTTCACAGTTTGTTACGGATTTATTTATTGACAATCAGGATAATAAATGGGTAGGTACATCAGGTGGAATGTCTGTTTTGGATGCTTCAAATACAACTTTTACACACCATACAAAAATGTATCTTTTACCACCCCCAGACACTTTAAATCCTGTTGTTAATATTGCAATGGATTTTTACGGCAGAATTTGGACTTCTATTTATGTGGGTTATTTAGCTGAAGGTGGGGTAGCGTTTTGGAATGGTAACCTATGGGAGGATTATGATGTTACTGATGGATTAGCTGGGCCGAATGTAAAAGGCTTGACAATTGATAGTCAAGATAATGTATGGGTAGCAACTAGTACAGGGGTGTCTAAAATATCAGCTATTCCTAGTGCTGTTATTACTGCTGAAATTTCAGCATTTAATATATTCCCTAACCCTAGTAATGATGTATTATATTTAAATAATGGAACCCAAGATATTCAGCAGGTAAAAATGTATAATAATTTGGGTGTTTTAGTCTATTCGATTGATAACAGACAGCAGCAGTATAATATTGATGTTTCTTCTTTTTCTCAAGGTCTATATTATGTAAATATTCATTGTATTGATGCTATTATTCGCAAGAAAATAATCATTAATTAATACTATAGCTTTGAATGGCTAAGATTGGTTTTTAGTTTTCTAACATAAGTGATTATATTTTTTAAATTTACAAAAAAATAAACTATGCGTAAAATACTCTTGTGTTCGGCCTTTCTTGGCCTTTCTTTTTCCTCTTTTTCACAGGATGTTTTTGATGTTGGTGTTCGTAATATTGATATTTATTTTAGTCAAACAAACTGGGATGATTCTTTGGATATCTATTATGCAAATGGTCTTAGCGAGCGCTTAGTGGCGGACTCTATTGTAATTGATGGTGAAATGGATGAAAATGTTGGAATTAAGTACAAAGGTATTAGTTCCTATTTTTTAGCGAATGTTAAAAATCCTATGAATATAAAGTTGGATTATATAAATAATGGACAATCTATTGATGGTTACAATGTATTGAAATTATCTAACGGATTTAGAGATCCATCATTTATACGTGAAGTATTAAGTTATGAAATGGCAAGGCAGTATATGCCTTCTCCAAAGGCAACTTTTGCAAAAGTTACCGTGAATGGCACTTTAATTGGTTTATATACTTGTGTGCAATCTATTGATGATGATTTTACAAATGAAAATTTCTATGAGCGTAAAGGTCCTTTCTTTAAAGTTGATATTACTGGTACTTCTATACCTGGTTGTTTTGGTCCTTTAGGTATTTTAGAATATTATTCAGATACAAATTGTTATCAAAGAGCTTATGAAATGGAGTCCACTAATGACTGGACTCAATTGGGTTACTTCTTAGATACTTTGAACAATCATTTTACCGAAGTTGAAAACGTTATGGACATTGACCGTACACTTTGGATGATGGCTTTTGAAAATTTAATTATTGGTTTGGATGGTCCTATCAATTCTATTCCTCATAATTTTTATTTATTCAAGGATAATAATGGTAGATTTTCTCCTTTGTTGTGGGATATGAATATGGCTTTTGGAACTTTTACTAGTGGTTTGCCAAGTCCTGTAACTAATGCTAATTTACAAGAATTGGATATATTTCATAATATTAATGATGCAAGTAATAAGTTAACAACTCAAATATTTTCTTCTGATAGATACAAGAGAATGTATGTTGCTCACATGCGTACAATCTTAAATGAACAGTTTGTAAATGATAATTACAGTACAAGAGCTTTACAATTGCAACAATTAATTGATGCAGATGTAAATGCCGACCCAAATACTTTTTATTCTTATACTGAATTTATTGATAACACTTCTACATCAGTAGCTAATATTATTGGCATTTCAGAGTTAATGAATGCCAGGATTTCATACTTGCAAGGATTAAGTGAATTTACAGCTACACCACCAGTTATTACAAATATTTCAACTAGCCCTACAAATGTTTTGCCACATTCTACAATTAATATTACTGCTGAAATAACTAATTCCAATTATGCGTACTTGGGTTACCGTTATACTTTTGCTGACAAGTTCGAAAAACTACAAATGTATGATGATGGATTGCATGGTGATGGTAGTGCTGCTGATGGTGTTTTTGGTGCAACCATTACTGTTGATGCGCGTGATGTACAGTATTATTTTTATGCTGAAAATACGGATGCAGGAATTTTCTCTCCTGAGAGAGCAGAAAAAGAATATCATCAATTACCAGTAGTTGGTGGTTTAGTGATAAATGAAATCATGGCTGGAAATGTTAATGCAGTTGCTGACCAAAATGGAGAATATGATGATTGGGTGGAATTGTATAATGGGAATAGTTTTAGCTTAAATTTGAATGGTTATTATCTTTCAGATAATGAAAATGAGTTAACAAAATGGACTTTCCCAAATATAACTATTCCTGCCAATGGCTATTTAATTGTTTGGTGCGATACAGCGGGTAATTCACAAACAGGTTTACATACTACTTATCGTTTGTCGTCCGACCAGGAGGAAGTGTATTTAACTGATCCTACAAATACAGTTATTGATGCGGTGCATTATGTCAATATGATTGCTGATAAAGGCTTTGCCCGTGTGCCAAACGGTACAGGTGCTATGCAATATCAAGATCATACTTATAATGCCATAAATCAAAATAACACTGCAATAGTTGATGTGAATGTAAGTGGAAACATGAGAGTATATCCTAATCCTTCAATCAATAGAATTTATGTTTTGGGAGCTACTGAAAGTGTTAGTGTTTTTAATATGATGGGGCAGGAAGTATTTTATAAACAGGAAGTTAAATCAATTGATATTAGCAATTGGGAAAATGGGGTTTACTTTGTTAAATCAGGAAATAGTGTTGTTAAAATTATAAAACAATAATAATGAGAAATCTTATAATTATTTGTGCTTTTGCTTTTGGGTTTATGGCTTGCGATAAACCAGCAGGAGAAGGAGGGACTTCAATAATTGAAGGGCAGGTATATAAAATTTTCACTTTTCAAAACCCAACTACTGGCGCATGGGATACTACATACTTTCAATTGGATGTAGGGCGAGATGTTTTTATTATTTATGCTGATAATAAAGCTGAACTGTATGACGATAAGTTTGATACGGATTTTAATGGGAAATATCATTTTGAATATTTAAGGAAAGGAGAATATACCATCTATACTTATGCTGATAGTACTGACAATAGTAATGTGAAGCATGAATATCCAGTTTTTAAACAAATTAATATAAGTTCAAACAATTCAACCTATACGTTAGGTGATTTTATTATTGAGAAGAACCAATAAGTGAGTAATCTCCCTCAAATAATTACTGACTTTTTATCTATTTCATTGGACGAAATGGATGATGTGAAGTTGATGAGCCGTACTGATACCAAGTTTGCGTTTCAGGCTAATAAAATGCCTTTGCTTTTACAGAAACTATTGCCTTTTTATCGAGTGTTAGCTATTGATGGTAAACTTATACATGATTACAAATCCCTTTATTTTGATACTGACGATAGAAAGTTTTATTTAGATCATCATAATGGTAGGGTAAACAGAAACAAGATTCGCTTTAGAGAATATGTAGGAAGCAAGCTTACTTTCTTGGAAATAAAGCTTAAAAACAACAAAGGAAAGACCATCAAAAAAAGAATGAAGGTGGATGCAATTACTTGTGAACTTTCAGATAAACAGCAAAAATATATCGAAAAAATTATTGGAGAACCTATGCAAGTAAGTGCTAAGCAGTGGATTAATTTTAGCAGAATTACTTTTGTGCATAAAATTCAAAAAGAAAGGTTAACTATCGATGTAAACCTTACTTTTGAAAACGATAATGATAGTGGAGATATGAAGCATATTGTTATTGCTGAGGTTAAGCAAGAGCGGATGAGTCGTTCGTCTGATTTTATGCGTATTGCAAAGGAAATGCATATTCTCCCTATCCGTATTAGCAAGTATTGTCTAACAACTTTGGCTTTAAATCCTTTGTTGAAAAAAAATAGATTTAAAGAAAAAGTATTATTTATAAATAAATTAAAAAAAGCATAATGGAACTATTATCAATTTTATTAACTGGAGGAATGGAGTTTTTAGGAACACCAATTTTTGATGCTAAGGATTTTTTCACTCTTATCACTAAAACTATATTTAATTTAACAATTATTACTATAATTATTAGGTATATTTATTATCCTGTAACTAAAAATAAGGATTACTTATTTACTTATTTTTTAATAAGTTTAACGGTATTCTTGCTCTGTGTACTATTGGACAGTGTTAAGCTACAACTAGGTTTTGCATTAGGACTTTTTGCTATTTTTGGTATTATTCGTTACCGTACCGATCCTATTCCTATTAAGGAAATGACTTACCTGTTTTTGGTTATTGGAATATCGGTAGTTAATGCTTTAGCCAACAAAAAAATTAGTCATTCTGAGCTTGTTTTTGCAAACCTAATGATAGTTTTTGTCGCTTTCGGTATGGAGCGTTTATGGTTACTAAAACCAGAATTACGTAAAAATGTAATTTACGAAAAGATTGAATTAATTGTTCCTGAAAGAAGAGCTGAGCTTATTGCCGATTTACAAGAAAGAACAGGTATTAATGTTATTCGTGTTGAGGTAAGGAAAATTGACTTTTTAAAAGATACTGCTAACTTGCGTATTTTCTATTATGAGAACGATTCAAAATAGTATATTACTTTTATTATTTTTCTCCTTTACAGGTTTTGCTCAGGAGAATGATTTTCAAACTTGGTATTCAGTTTCTCTGAACAAGAAAATTATTAAAAAAACAAACTTTTCTGTAAAAACAGGTTTGCGTTTAAGGGAAAACTCAAGCCTATATGCTAAGCAATTTGCGGATGTAAAAATCAAGCGTAAATACAATAAGCGTATTTCCTATGCTGTTGGTTATCGTTATATTAACAAATGGGATGTTGCACTTAATATATCTTATCAGAACCGTTTTTATGCAGATGTTAATTATAAAAACAAATTCAGTAAACGCTTTTCTTATGCAGTAAGGAATAGATGGCAAATCGGGGTTGATTCGTTTGGGTATAAAAAGACTTTACGTCAGAAATTTGCACTCGACTATAATATCAACAAAACAAAGCTTACATCTAGTATTGCTACTGAATATTTTTTAACCTTCGAAGATGGAATTAATAAGTTACGTTCCACTATTGCTTTAGGATATCCATTGGCTAAAAAGTTGGATTTTGAATTGACATATAGAATTCAACAGGAGTTTTATGTCAATAATCCCCAAACTCTGTTTATCTTTGAAGCAAAATTAGCTTATAATTTATAATTTTATGCAAGAAAAAAAAATAGAACTTTCCTTTATTTTAGCTCACTTAAGCGAACTATCTGCTAAAGAGCAGCAATTAGTTTCCAATGCAAAATCAGCTTTCAAAACAGCTTATGCCCCTTATTCTGGCTTTTCAGTAGGGGCAAGTGTCTTGCTAGAAAATGGTGAGGTTATTAACGGTAGTAATCAGGAAAATGTAGCTTATCCTTCAGGACTTTGTGCTGAGCGTGTTGCACTTTTTTATGCAGGAGCAAAATACCCTAATATTAAAATAAATACCATTGCCGTATCTGTGCTTTCAAAGAACTTTGAGGTAACTGATGTCATCTCACCTTGTGGTGCCTGTAGGCAAGTTATGGCAGAATATGAGGACAAGCAAGATAATCCTATTAAAGTAATTTTACACTCTCCAACAGATAAGGTTCTTATTGCTAATAGGGTTGAGGATTTATTGCCATTTATGTTTAAAAGTCCTTTACTAAAGCAGCACTAGTTTTCTTATATTTACCGCATGCATATTCTGGATACCCCAATTGATTATTTGAAAGGTGTCGGACCTTTACGGGCTGACTTGCTTAAAAAAGAGTTGCGTATCTTTACCTATGGCGACTTGCTTATGCACTATCCTTTTCGCTATATCGATAAGAGTAAAATCCATACTATTTCTGAACTAACTCCTGATTCTCCTAGCATTCAGCTAAAAGGTAAAATCATCAAGTTTGAAGAAAAGGGAGAGAAGAGATCTAAGCGATTAATTGCTCATTTTAAAGATGATACAGGTATTATTGAGTTGGTGTGGTTCAAAGCTATTCGTTGGGTAAGGTCTGGAGTAAAACTACATACTGATTATCTTGTTTTTGGTAAGCCTACTGCTTTTAAGGGATCGTTTAATATCGTACATCCTGAAATGGATATGCAAGAAGAAAACAATCAATTTACTCAAGGCTTGCAACCTGTTTACAATGCAACTGAAAAGCTAAATGCAAAAGGATTAACAAGCAGAGGGATTGGGAAGTTGACTAAAGAGTTATTGCCTTTGCTTAAAAATCATTTGGAGGAAACACTTTCTCTCTCTCTAATTGAAAAATTAAATTTACCAACTCGTACAGCATCTTTTATTGATATACATCAACCAAAAGATGCTAAGACTTTGGTAAGAGCTCAAAAACGATTAAAATTTGAAGAGTTTTTCTTTTTGCAATTACATTTATTAAAACTAAAATTAACACGAAAAAAAAAGTTCAAGGGCTATGCTTTTGAAAACTTGGGAGAGGGTTTCCATGAATTTTATAATAAGCACCTCCCTTTTGAATTAACTGGAGCTCAAAAACGGGTGCTAAAGGAAATCAGGAATGATGTTAGGAATCCTCAACAGATGAATCGCCTATTGCAAGGAGATGTTGGGAGTGGGAAAACTCTAGTTGCACTGCTGAGCATGCTTATGGCAGTGGATAATGGTTTCCAATCTTGCCTTATGGCACCTACCGAAATTTTGGCTAGACAGCATTTTGAAACTATTTCTACCTATTTGGAAAAACTAGATATTAAGGTGGCTATACTTACGGGTTCAACTAAAACTAAGGATAGGCGTATTTTGCATGAACAATTAGAAAACGGTGAAATTGATTTGTTAATTGGTACTCATGCTTTATTAGAAGATAAAGTAGTATTTCAGAATTTAGCTTTAGTCGTTATTGATGAACAACATAGGTTCGGTGTGGCACAAAGAGCTAAATTATGGAAGAAAAATAAATTTCCACCTCATGTGTTGGTTATGACGGCAACTCCTATTCCTAGGACACTCTCTATGACGCTTTATGGTGATTTAGATGTTTCCATCATTGATGAGCTTCCACCAGGAAGAAAGGAAGTAAAAACCATGTGGAAGACTGATTCTTCTCGCTTGCAGATTATTAATTTTATGCGTGAGCAAATTAAATTAGAGAGACAAATATATATTGTGTTTCCTCTAATTGAAGAATCAGAAAAACTAGATTATAAGAATTTGATGGAGGGATTTACTGCTATTGAACGCGAATTTCCCTTGCCAGAATTTCAAGTAAGTGTAGTGCATGGGCAAATGAAACCTGAGGATAAACAGTATGAAATGAAACGCTTTGTTGATGGGGTAACTAATATTATGGTGGCAACTACAGTAATTGAGGTCGGTGTAAATGTGCCCAATGCTTCCGTTATGATTATTGAAAGTGCGGAACGTTTCGGACTCTCACAACTCCATCAATTAAGAGGTAGAGTGGGTAGGGGTAGTGAGCAATCCTATTGTGTATTGGTAAGTGGTAATAAAGTAAGCGTAGTAGGTAAAACTCGCCTGCAGACTATGGTGGATACCAATGATGGTTTCCAAATATCAGAAGTAGATTTAAAACTAAGAGGTCCTGGTGATATGATGGGGACCAAACAAAGTGGGGTACTTGATTTTAAAATTGCGGACATAATTATTGATAATAAAATACTGCATTTTGCTAGAAATGAGGCTGATTTATTATTACAAGATGATGGGGAATTGGAAAAAGCGGAGAATATCAATATCGCTCGTGCTTATCGTCCTTATGCTAGGGAGCGTTTGGGCTGGAGTAGGATATCTTAAAATAAATAAGGGTAAGCTACTTATATCGCACCGCTACAACCTATTACCCTTGCTGCATTCCTGCCCTGGGGGAGTTCATAGGGAGCTGGTCGTACAA
>CATEYX010000044.1 GCA_949511925.1 Cryomorphaceae bacterium
GTCTCCCAAGTATAATACTATTAATAATAGGGGTTCTATTTGGTCTAATAATATTAAGAATTTATCGTCTTTCAGAATTGAATCCTGATTAATTTTTTAATTTAGAAGCTTAAAATCTGACCTTCTTCCGCAAGATTAAATCCTTTTTTCAAAACTTCTTTTTGGGCAGCACTTCCTTCAATTAGCAAAGGGTTGGTATGGTTTAAGTGGATAAAATGTGCTTTTTGTTTGTCAGCATCAGATAGTTTAGAAAACAACTCCATACTTTCCTCAACAAAAGGATGAGGGATTTCACTCATATTTCTTTTCAGCTCTCCATTTTTGTAAAAGGTCGCATCCAAAAAAGCATAATCTACCTTTTTAATAAGTTCAGTAATATTCGTTTCCCACTTTTCCCATTTGTCAATATCTGGAATAAAAATTAAGGATTTGTTATTTATGGTAATTTCATAACCAACGGTTTCAGAAAATTCATCTCTATGTGGAACCAAAAATGGTTTTATTTTTATTCTTTTATTCAAACTCAAAGTAGAATCTGATTTTAGTGCATTAATATTGATGTTTTCTAATTTCACTAATTGGCTCCATGGTCCATTTTCTTCCAAGAAAGTTTTCATTTTAGGCATTGCAAAAACTGGCAAATTATCAGTTCCCATTACTTCTCTACCAAAATGCAATAAACCTGTATAATGCCCCATGTGTGCATGAGTTAATAAAATGCCATCTAGTTTTTCAGTTCCTGTTTTTTGCTTTAAGAGTTGCAATTGCTCTTTTATATTTGGGGTAGCGTCAATAATCCATTGCTCTTTACTTATTGGGTCAACTATGGCTAGGCAAGAAGTAGTCCTTTGTAGTTCAGAATTGCCCCAGGCTTGTTTGCAACATTCTTGTTTGCAATTTATTTGTGGATAGCCAGCATCTTGGGCTATTCCTAAAACCATAACAAAAGGAGTTGTTGGTGTGTTTTCTGCTGGCTGATTGCAAGCAAAAGAAAATCCAATAATTAAGTAAATTAGCTTTCTCATTTTATAATTTTTTCAAAACAATAGTATTTTTCTTTGTCGGGTTTTAAATCTATTGTGCCCAGTTCGCTATATCCGATCCTTCTGTAAAACTCCATGGCTTTTAGGTTTCCAGAATAAGTATCAAGTCGTATAGATTTCAAACCTTTTTCAATCACTAAATTTTCAGTAAACAACATTAAATATTTTCCAATCTTTTTATTCCAGAACTCTTCTTTAACGCCCAATCGGTGGACTACCAAAAAAGAATCAGATTTATCTTCCCAATCAAGAGTTAAATAGGTGTTGTCTTGATTTTGGTCTATATTTACTCCTCCAATAATAGTTCCATCTATTTCCGCAACATAATAAGTGCCAACATTTAAATCTTCACTGATTATCTCAGTGTTAGGGTAGGTGTCATCCCATTGATTGATTCCATTTTCAAGCATTCCAGTAACACACGATTTGTACATCTTCATGATGTTTTTTAAATCTGTTTTATTTGCTTTCCTGATTATCATTGCACTAGTAAGTTACATCCTCTTACATCCGAATTATCGAATCTTCCTAATACCGAAAAAGAGTTGTCATCAAATTGTTTGCCTAAATCCTGAGTAGCTATAAATGGACAGGAATAAATATTTGCCAAATCAATTACATTTATTCCTCCAGTTTTATTATTTCCGATAATAGATAAAGGATCATTTACATCACGGATGAGTATTTTCATCCAATGGGGGGAATTAAAAATATTTTTCCCTTTGGAATAGCCTTGCGAAAGAAGTTCTGTCATTCCGTATTCCGAATGTATATTTTCAGTTAAAAATGCTTCTTGCAACAGCTGATGTATTTCTTCCTTTAATAGTTCTTTTCTTTTCCCTTTCATACCGCCTGTTTCCATAATTATGGTGTGTTTTAGGTGTTGAGGATATTGTGCTGCCAAGTCAAGCAAAGCATAAGTTACGCCAAACAAAATTACTTTCTGCCCTTTGCCTTCCAATTCTTTTATAGTTTCGGAAAGTTCTCCAAGGTTATTCAGGTAAAACCCACTTTTTGGGTGCTTACTTTGTGTGATTAAATCATTAACCATATAAATAAGTGATGAACCTTCTCTCTCTTGATAATTTGGAAGTAAGGCTAAAATGCAGTAATCATTTATCTCTCCATAAAATTGCTGAAAGGTTTTTCTATAAGATTTTTCATAAAGAGATAGGTCACTAACCAAGTGTTTGCTCTGCTCTCCTGTTGTTCCGCTACTTAAGAATACTTCTTCTACTGCTTTTCCTTGGCAGATAATCTGTTCTTGTTTGAAAAAATCTATAGGTAAAAATGGTATTTCGTAAATATTTGTGGGTATTTTCCCTTTTAATATTAATGCAGCATATGGAGCATAGA
>CATEYX010000045.1 GCA_949511925.1 Cryomorphaceae bacterium
AAGATTTCATAAAAATAAAGTAGTATATTCGTTCTCAAAAACAAGAACAAAAGTATTACTTTTATATTAAGAATGAGCATTTCTAAAGAAACACTAAACAAAAACCTAAAAAGCATATTTGGCTTCAATAGCTTTAGGGCAGATCAAGAGGACATCATCCTTAACTTGCTAGAAGGAAAAGATAGTATGGTAATAATGCCAACAGGTGGAGGGAAATCCATGTGTTATCAATTACCAGCTTTAATATCTGACGGCTGTGCAATTGTGGTATCACCACTTATTGCGCTAATGAAAAATCAAGTAGATGTGTTAAGAGGACACTATCAGAATGATAGTATTGCCCATGTACTTAACTCTTCATTAACAAAAACGCAAACCAATCAGGTAAAGGAAGATATAAAATCAGGGAAAACAAAACTATTGTATGTTGCCCCTGAATCCTTAGTAAAAACTGAGAATACAGAATTTTTCAGATCAGTAAAAATTTCATTTTATGCTATTGATGAAGCCCATTGTATTTCAGAATGGGGACATGATTTTAGACCAGAATACCGTAAACTAAAACAAATAATCGACAATATAGGACAGGCTCCTGTAATTGCACTTACTGCTACTGCAACTCCTAAAGTAAGGCAAGATATAATGAGGAATCTTAAGATAAATGACGGAAAACTATATCTTGATTCATTTAATAGAAGTAACCTTTTTTATGAAATACGTCCTAAAAAAGATGTTGCCAAACAAATAATAAAATATATAAGTACTCGTAAAGGAGAGTCGGGAATTGTATACTGCCTTAGTAGAAAAAAAGTGGAGGAAATAGCAGAAACTCTACAGATAAATGGAATAAAAGCATTGCCTTATCACGCAGGTCTAGAAGCAAAAAAGAGAGTAGCACATCAAGAGGCATTCTTAATGGATGATTGTGATGTTATAGTAGCAACTATTGCCTTTGGGATGGGAATTGATAAACCAGACATCAGATATGTAGTACACCATGATATACCTAAAAGTTTAGAAGGATATTACCAAGAAACTGGTCGTGCAGGTAGAGATGGTGGAAAAGGAGATTTAATTACTTTCTATGATTACAAGGACATTGAAAAATTAGAAAAATTTCTACAAGGAAAACCAGTTGCCGAACAAGAAGTTGGTCGATTACTTATAATGGAAACCATTGCTTTTTCTGAAACTTCCATGTGCAGAAGAAAGTACTTACTCCACTATTTTGGTGAAGAATTTGATGCAGTTAAATGTGAGAACATGTGCGACAACTGCAAGGATCCTAAAGAAAAAACAGAAGGAAAAAAATATGTTAAACTCTTACTTGAAGGAGTTTTTGCCTGCCGTGATCGCTTCAAACCAAAAGAAATGGCCAGTATTATGATAGGAGATAGCAATTCGCTTATCAAACAACATATGTCACAGATTGAACATGTATTTGGTTCAGGAAAAGATAAATCAATAGGATTTTGGCATTCGATAATAAGACAAGTATATGTAAAACAACTACTGACTAAAGAAATTGAAAGCTACGGTACGCTTAAAATTACTGAGGCAGGGAAAGAGTATATCAAAAATCCATATAGTTTTGAGATAACGGAAGATCATGACTATGATAATATGAATGTTTCTGACAGTAGTCAGCAAAAAGGAATAGCAATAGACCAGGTACTTTTCAATATCCTGAAAGATTTAAGAAAAAGAGTAGGTAAAGAAATAGGCCTCCCTCCTGCTATCTTATTTATGGAACCTTCTTTAATTGACATGGCTAACCAGTACCCTATATCAATTGAAGAAATGGCACAAGTTCAAGGTGTAGGACTAGGGAAAGCTAAAAAATATGGACAAGATTTCATTAATGCAATTAAGGAATATGTAGATGAAAATGAAATTGATCGCCCTCAGGATATTGTTGTTAGAACAGTAGCCAATACAAAATCAAACAAAATATACATCATACAATCACTAGATAAAAAACTATGGATTGATGATATTGCAAAAGGAAAAGGACTTAACCGAGTTGAACTACTTACCGAAATGGAAGAGATAGTTGAAAAAGGAACTCGCCTTAACTTAGATCATATTATCCTAGACATGATGGAAGAAGATGAACGAGAAGATATTCATGATTTCTTTAAAGAGACAGAGGAATTCTCCTTTGATGAAGCTAGAATTGAGTTTGATGAAGATGAATTTAATGATGACGAGATTCGCCTATTAAGGATTGACTTCATCTCAAAAGTAGCAAATTAATGAATACCCTTATTTTATCCAGCTCATTATCCGAAAACTCACGCTCGTATTTGTTATGTAAAGCAGTAGAGCAAGAGTTAATTTCAAAAGGAAACAATATAACTTTTGTTGATTCAAAAGAAATTCCTATGCAACCTTTTCATAGAGAAATAAGTGAGGAAATGAAAGCACTTAGCGAACAGGTAGGAAAAGCGGACAACATTATAATTGGTATGGGAGTACATTGCTATAGCATTAATGATTCCTTAAAAGTTTTACTAGAAGGTTGTTTTGGAAAAGCAACAGGGAAATTTTTTGGCATACTATGTGCTGCAGGAGGTGAAAGAAGCTACCTTGTAACACAACACCTTACTCAAATATGTATGAATGAATCGCGTATGATGCAGTTGCCTAGAGTTGTTTATGCTACTGGTAACGATTTTACAGAAAACAGAATTATATCTAAAGAATTATCGGAAAGAATAGAGCTCTTTTCAGAAGAATTCCATTTGATAGGAAATAAATTACTAGCCTAATTTTTAATGGCTAGATAAGCCATTAGTCCCATCCCCACTTTTAAGGAAGATTCATCAATATTGAAACGAGAAGTGTGCAAACCATGGGTAACTCTTTTACTCTTTTTAGCCGTACCTAAACGGTAAAAACAAGAAGGAACTTGATGAGAATAATACGAAAAATCCTCAGCAGTCATTCTAATAGGTAAATCAATTACATTTTCTGCACCCATATATTCTTTTGCAAAAACAATTGACTTTTTAGCTAACGCTTCATCATTCACCAAACACGGATAACCCTTACGAATATCAAAATCAATTATCAAACTATAAGCTTCAGCTATAGTGTTAGCTATTACTAGCATCTTTTCATGAGTCTTAATTCTAAAATCTTCATTCATTGCTCGTAAAGTACCTTTGAGTTTTACCTGCTCAGGAATAACATTAGTTGAACCTAAACCCTCAATAAATCCGATTGCTAAAACACAGGGTCTATCTTTCTCTTTCTTAGAAAATTCATCAAGGGCAGTAATTAACTTTGCAGCTGCAAGTAAGGGGCTATTATATTTTTCGGGTAATGCAGCATGCCCTCCTTTCCCTTTAATGGTAATATGCAATTCATCAGTTGATGCCATATATATTCCTGGTCGGAAACCTACTTTTCCCACTTCTAAATCAGGAAATACATGTTGACCAAGCATTTTTTCAACCTTAGGGTTATCAAGCACACCTTCTTTTATCATTTGTTGTGCTCCACCAGGAAGCATCTCTTCAGCAGGCTGAAAAATAAATTTTATACTTCCCTCCCATTCTGTTTTTAAAGTATTTAAAATATTTATAACACCTAACAAGGATGCCGTATGTGCGTCATGACCACAAGCGTGCATTACACCATTATTTACCGAACAATAATCAACTTCATTTTCCTCAACAATAGGTAAAGCATCAAAATCGGCACGCAAAGCAATTGTTTTCGAACTCGGATTATTTCCTTTAAGCAATACTACAATTCCAGTATCGGCTATATCCTCAGTAAAAGGGATATCCCAACCACTAAGTACAGACTTAATATAAGCTGACGTTTTATATTCGTTAAAAGAAAGTTCAGGGTTTTTATGAAGATGTCTTCTAATAGATACCACCTCATCAAAAATACTTTCGGCTAGTTGTTTTATTTTAGCTATCATTTTGAAGAAATAAGTTTAATAGCCCCAAGTAACATGATCACACCAAAAACTCTCCGCACCATTTGAGGAGGTAAACTAAGGGAAAGCTTAGATCCTAAATATCCGCCAATAACAAAAGTAAAAGCAATGACAATAGCATATTCCCATTTTACAAATCCTTCCTTATAATAATTAATAGCAGCCAGAATACCAATAGGAGGTAACATAGCAAAAAGAGCTGTCCCTTGAGCCTCATGCTGAGTTAAACCCAAAAAAATAATCAATAAAGGTATCATTAAAATACCACCACCAACACCTACTAAACCGCTAAGAACACCAGCTAGCAAACCAATAATAATCAAGATTATAAAAGTTGAAACACTCATACTACAAATGTAAAAAGGAAAAACAGGTACAGGCAAGCGAAAACGGATAGTTTTAACACACTAATTAACATATCTTTGCCAGAAGAAAGACAGTAAAAAAACTAAAATAATAGCTATGAAAGTCAAATCCTTTACATTCAATCCTTTTCAAGAGAATACTTATGTGGTATATGATGATACTAAGGAGTGTATAATTATAGATCCAGGATGTTATAGTGAAAAAGAGAGAACAGAATTAAGGAGATTCATTACGGGTGAAGGGTTAAAGCCAGTAAAACTGATTAACACCCATTGTCATATTGACCATGTGCTTGGTAACAAGTTTGCAAGTGAACTTTGGGATTTAGAACTCTATATGCATAAAGAAGATTTACTATTACTTGAAAACGCAGGAAGCATTAGTAAAATGTATGGCTTGGATGATTATGAAGGATCACCTTCTCCAAAACATTTTTTAGCAGAAGGGAATACCCTAAATTTTGGGGATAGTAGTTTCAATATACTATTTACACCAGGACATTCACCAGGACATATTTGTTTGCATAGCCAAGAAAACAATTTAGTAATTGCTGGAGATGTACTTTTTCAAAGAAGTATAGGGCGTACTGATTTACCAGGAGGAGATCATAATGCGCTTATCAACAGCATTAAAAGCAAACTATTTACCTTAGATAATGAAACAAAGGTGTACTGCGGGCACGGACGGAGTACTACAATAGGATATGAGAAGGAGCATAATCCACACCTACAATAGGCACAGAATAAAAGAGGATGGAAGCAAACCTCATATCCTAAAATTTTTATAATTTACTATATAGCACAACTCATATCTTCCCCACAACATAAAGGAGATTTGATTTTACCATGTCCATTTGGGCATTTCGAAATCTGCACCTCTCTACCGTCATCTAACTTGAGTACATCATTAACTAATGGCACATCACACTTACCACAAGTTGCATTAACAGTCATACCACATTTATCACACTTATAAGTTTCCATAATATTTTTTAACAAATATAAGGAAAAAGTTAAAACCATGGGATAAAATAATTTCTTTCAGCTGGACTTTTTCTTTTATAATATAATTCTTCTTTTCTCATAATCCAACACTAATAAATAATACATAAACACCCCAAATGCATACAAAGCAGCTGTTATATAAAAGATATAAGCATAAGGTAGGCCTTCAGCTTTTAAGTACCTAAATATTTGCGAACTGAAAAACCAACTTCCACTCCAAATTGCTGCCATAATAGCACTTAGCATTTCCTGGTTTTTCTTTCCCACATAATTCATAGTAAGTTCGGAAGTCATAGGGGCGGCCATATTCATAAGTGGAGTTCTTATCCAAAAGCATAAAACAGCTATAGGAAATGCCCACCAATATTGTGTAAAAAACTCAGTTGTAGCCAAAGCAATCAAAGCAATAACTGCAGTAGTTTGGGTGTAAGTAATTCCTTTTTTAAATCCTAACTTATTTTTTATATTAGGAACAAGTAAGGCCAAAATAGCAACTAATACACTAGCAACTCCACCTATAACAGCAAATCCTGTAGAATCTACTTGAAAATTATGAAAAAAGAATAAATTAATGAAGGGAATAGTTAAACCCGCCCCAACAGCAATAATAAGCGTAGGAATAATAGCCTTAAGCAACAAAGCCCAATCATAGGATTTCCATTGCAAACCTTTTTTGACAGGTACAACTAAATCCACCTTCATTTTTAACAAATAATACACGCCAAAAAATCCTATAAAAGCAATAAATAACAAAATAATACCTTCATCAATTTCTTTCATAAATTGCCCAAAGCCGAAGATGATTATTCCACTTAAAATTGTACCAAAACTATGAGTTGCATAATTTAAGGATATAGCATGCGATTGATTCGCAACTGAAGTATTTCGCATTACATAAGGCAAAGCACTTACTTGAAACAAAGTAAAAACAATCCCCCATAAAATAAATAATGTTGGCAAATACTGATACAAAGCATATTGCACTGCCAAAACAAGTGCGATAGCAACCGTAGGTACACCTAAGCTTCCTAGTATAAAAAAAGGTTTTAATGGTTTTCCTTTTATATAAAACCCCAAAGGAAATGCTAACAACATAACTGCCAAAAAGCGGTAGGAAATAAAATTAGCTATCTCAGGATCAGAGAATCCTTGCTTTGCTAAATAGATATTTAAAATCAGAAAGAAAGCCGCCCCAATTAACTGAACAAAAAACTCTGCCTTTATCATCAAAAGAACGTGTTCTTCTAATTGTAAATATGACTTAATAATTTTTTTCAAAATAGAATATTACGAATTTTAAAATTCCTGAATCACCTCCATTAAAGTACGAAAAGCAACTGCCTTAGCACCATAACGAGCAACATGTTTTTGTTGTAAATCAGGAGCAGAATTAACTTGATATTGATGCAAATCCTTCATTGTTTTGCAGGTATATGCAATAGCAAAAGTATTGTCACTATCCCCTTGTACTATCACTCTATTTATCTGTGATTTTGAAAAAAAACCAGTAGCCATTACCTCAGGAATATGTACATCTCGCATCCATGCTAGCCAATCTACCTCAATACTTTCTTCTACACTTACGGTTACATTATAAATTATCATTTTTCATCATTTAAGTTATCGCCTCTTAAGACTCTGAAACGCTTTCTAGCTTCTGCAACAAAAATACTACTGTTATGTTCCAATAATATTTTTTCGTATAGCTCCATAGCTTTTTCAGGATTACTTAAAGTATTATCATACAGTTTTGCCATTTTGTAAAGCGCATCATCAGCCAAAATATCATAATTCCAATCAGTTGCAATCTTATTATACATTTCCAATACCATATCCGTATTGTTCAATTGCATGTATATTTCGGCTTTTTGCATGTATATTTCATCAGACAAAGTATGACCGGGGAAAACAGTAATCACTGAATCATACTTAGCAATTGCCTTTTCATATTTCTGCTGATAAAACAGCAAATCCGCAGTTGCAAACATTTCCATAGCAATAGCAGAAGTATCTAAGTTTAGATTATCTATAATCAACAAAGATAAATCCATAGCATCATTGGCTATCAGTTTTGAAGTAGATGCTTTCAAGGCTCCTAACTGAGCCTGAGCCCAATAAAAATCACCTTGATAATAAGCAATTTTTGCTCGTCTTAATTTTGCCTTATGCCCTATTGGGTTTTCTTTAAAGTCCTTTTCTACTTGTGAATAATACAATAAGGATTCCCAAATGTTTCCTAAAAGTAATTGCACATCAGCATACTCTAGTTTACATTCTGCCAGATCGTACTTATCAATACCTGGCACTTCCATAGCACTTAACAATATAGTTTCGGCTGCCAACAAATCATGTAAATAGAAAGCTTTAAAATGTGCATAGTTGGAAAGCAACATTACAGTATTTCTATTCTCTCCTAATTCCATAATCAAACTTTTATATGCATCATCTAAACTACTAACCTCTTGATTTTTGCTATTTAATATTTTGGTTTTGGTGTACAACTTATTAATGTTTGCATCAATAAATAAGAAATTATTTTTTCCCTTTTGAATAACATATTCATAAGCTTTAATCGCCAAATCATAGTATTGTTTATCCAAGAAAATTTCTGCCAAATCAAAAACTTCCTCACCATCAGCATCTGTACGCTTGTCTAATGATTTGGCTTGCCTGAATGCCATTTCATATTGCGCATTTTGCATAAAAAGCCAAATAAGCAGCTCAGAAAACTCAGTTCTAGCCTCCTCTTGTCTTACAAAAGGTAATAATTGTTTTTTTACTAATTGATAACTGCTCTCACTTTTAATTCCATCATTATTTAAAAATAATTGCACTCGTGCAAAAACCATTGACTTTTGCTTTGGGTTGCGCTTTAGCTCATTTAAGTACTCTACAATCATCAAATCCACTTCACCTAATTGCGCATATAGTTGTGCCTTTTGCGTACCAAAATGAGATTTAGCATTTAGCTTTTCGGATAATATATACACCCGCAAAGCATCACCATACATTTCATATCGCCTAAAAGTATTGGCTAAATTTATTGCTTGAGATTGCTGTCCTGTTAAATTTTCGAATATTTTTCTAAAAGTACGGTCTGCCTTTTTAGTATTTCCACTTTTCCTCTGAACTATACCAACTTCTAACTGATAGTTCAAACTATTAGGATAAATTTTAGCCACCTTTTTTGCTAATTTCTCAGCCTGCTTATATTGTTCTGTTTTTAATAAAGAACCAAAGTAGGGAATATAATATGCAACTGAAAATCGTTCCTTATTCAGCTCATCATAAATAGAAATTGCTTTATCATACTCACCATTTACATAGTATTGATAGGCCAATTTTTGTTCTCCATGCTGTGCAATAGCAAAGCAAGAAATTAGCATAAATACAAATAGTAAACGCATTTATTTTATGATATCAAAACCTGTATAAGGCTGTAATGCCTTTGGAATTTTTATTCCCTCAGCAGTTTGGTTATTTTCAATAAGTGCTGCATAAACTCTTGGCAAAGCCAAAGCACTTCCGTTTAAAGTATGGCACAATTGTGTTTTACCATTTTCATCCTTATATCGTAATTTCAATCGATTAGCTTGATAGCTTTCAAAATTAGAAACTGAACTTACCTCCAACCATCTTTCTTGCCCAGCAGAATATACTTCAAAATCAAAGGTAAGTGCTGATGTGAAACTTAAATCACCACCACACAATTTTAAAATTTTATACGGCAATTCTAATTCGTCAAGTATACTAGCTACATGGCTTACCATAGAATCTAAAGTTTCATATGATTTCTCAGGATGTTGAACTTGAACAATCTCTACTTTATCAAATTGATGTAATCTATTTAAACCTCTAACCTCTTTACCGTAAGAACCTGCCTCACGTCTAAAACAAGGAGTATAGGCAGTACACATAATTGGAAATTCCTTAACAATTACATTACGAAAGAAATTAGTTACTGGAACCTCAGCTGTTGGAATTAAATACAAATTATCTTCTGTCGAATGATACATCTGACCTTCCTTGTCTGGAAGAGCTCCAGTACCAAAACCTGATGCCTCATTCACTAAATGAGGCGGAAGATATTCAGTATATCCTGCAGCTGTATTTTTATCTAAGAAATAAGCAATTAGAGCTCTTTGTAACTTTGCCCCTTTATCAACATAAACAGGAAAACCTGCCCCTGTTATTTTATTTCCAAGTTCAAAATCAATCAGATTATAGTCAGTCGTTAATTCCCAGTGAGGCTTAGCCCCTTCCATTAATGTTGGTATTTCTCCTACCTCTTTTAATGTTATATTATCTGCATCCGATTTCCCTGTAGGCACAGTAGGATGTGGGATATTTGGTATCTGAACTAAAATATCCTGAATTTCTTTTTGAAGATCAGCTTGCTTTGTCTGCAATGCTTTTGAACTTTCTTTAAAAATTAACGATTCTTGCTTTAAGACATTAGCTTCAGCTGCCTTGCCAGTTTTATACAATTCTCCAATCTGTTTGGCCAACTGGTTTCCTTTTGCCAACAACTCATCCGCTTGCTGTTGTGTAGCTTTACGCTCATCATCTTTAGCAATTACAGCATCAAACAAATCAGTAGCATCCATATTCTTTACCTTAAGTAAAGTTATATAACTCGCCTTGTTTTCTCTTATCTTATTAATGTGTAGCATCTTAATTCTTGAGTTTATCTATTAATGAAACAAATGTAAATAAAAAAAACTCCTGATTACTCAGAAGTTTTCTTAATTGTGAGTAT
>CATEYX010000046.1 GCA_949511925.1 Cryomorphaceae bacterium
AATGTTTGTTGCTCCCATAATTTAATTGTGTTTATTGATTAATAATTTCTACTTCTGTCCATACTGCTAAGTGTACTACTTCACCGCTATCTCTAGTGCAGTAACTATACATTCCATCTATGGATCTAAAGTTAAGTTCTTCTCCTTTTGTAATTTGAGGAGCACCTGGAGGTACTTTATCCTCAACTATTACTTTTATCCTACTGTTTCTAGGTACGTTATATAGTTTCATAATTTATATTTAATATCACTTATCTCTCTAACTATAATCTCATAAGAATGTAATACATTCTTCCCTATTTACCCATTGCTCGTAACTTCTGTAGCCAACACGCACATAAATAATAGACTCCAATGACGCTATGCTTTTGCCATTGATATTGCATACTAATCTCATTTCTTCTTCGGTTGCGATGCTCATTACATCGTCCCATACTTGATTAAATTTCTCTTTACTCATACTAATTGTTTTAAAGTTATTTATTAAATTCTTTAATGAATTCGACCACTGCTTTGTATGTCGTGTTAAGCTTACTCCCTATTGTTTCTGCATGAAAAAATAACTCTTCTATAGAATGGTCAGTATTGTGTTTTATCTTAACTCTATTTTCGGAAATAATAAATTCAAAACCAAAGGTTTCTATTCGCTCAACGACGGGCATCAGCCAATTCCAATCGTTGTGGTATTTTAAGTAAGAAAAATCTCCTTTTGTACCCAAGTCGGGATATTCCATAAATTCTGCTATAAGTTCATTGCTTTCTGTCTCTATCTTTATAGTTTTAATAAATTGTACTGCTTCTTCGTGTACCTCATGTATGTCATATCCTATCGGCTGAGTTACCTTTCGCCACATACCAACGTTGTCGGGGTGTACTTGAAGTTTTATCTTTTTAAGTACGGGCATCAGCCAATCCCAAGAGTTGTGGTAGTTAGGTGTAACATATTTGCCCATCTCTTGATAGTCTTCTATATCCATAAATTCTGCAATCAATCTATTTTCTTTCATCATATCGTATATATTGTGTGTTCATCTTTACCTCCTCCAATGAATCCTGCACCCCCATCGTTACCCTCATCATCTGATTGTAACACTAAGTATGTTCCATCTGTAAACATTATAGCTAGTGGTCTCTTGTACCAACCCATATCGTCTGCCTCATCTCTTGTCATGTATCTGCAAGAGTCTACTTTCTTTCCTTTCAAGATTTTCTCAAACCTTGCCGAGTGTTTTTCATCTGTTGTTTTCATGGTTTAAAAATTAATTTTGTTTTTAAAGTATTCATATACTTCTGGTATATGTTTCTTATAATAAGGCTGCTCTGATGAAACCCACTTTTTTAATGATGATTCAGAAAGCCAGGGGTGTTGCTGAAAACTTAGCTTCATATTAAATATCGGCTCTATCTCATCAATAAAGTTACCAACTGTCCAACCTTCCCAAATGTGTTTGTCTAAATTTATTTTACTCATAATTAAATTAAGTTGTGCCTACTGTTTAGGGTGTCGGCTTATCCCTTTGTTCACTCCTTCGTTCACACTCATCCTTTTACAAGGATGTTGTAGCCAGTTAGTATTTTCTTGAGTTTCGTCTATTAAAGACTCATCAGTTAACCTATTATTGCACATCTTTCTAACTCTCGGATGTCAAACAAAGTAGTTGATACTTGTAACATTGTAGCTTTGTTGAATGCGTATTCAGATGTTCCTTCTTTGAAGCATTCCATTCTAAGTTTTGCTGATTTACTGTCTTGCTCTAATCTTTCGATTAATTTGGTCTTGAAAATTTGTTCGCTTGTCATCTTATTTATTTTTTATTAGTTAGTGTTATATCTAAGCCACGATAAACTCTATATTATCAATATGCACGTTTTCTATTTTGTTGTTATGCTCAACTTTAATCATAACAAAATCATTTACTATTAGGCTACAAACTTCTGCTATGTCGCATCCCCAAATTACTTTACTTCCTACTATCATTTTATTTTGTTTTTCAGTTATTAATTATTATATTTTAAAGGTTGTTAAATTGTTTAATGTGTTGTTATAATATTTCTTTAACCGAACTATTGTAAGCTTGTTTATCGCTATCCTTTTCTTATAATGCAAAACCATACTAAAGGAATTATCATAAGTCTTGTCAATCTCTTTTACGTGCTTACTATTTCTTAAATTGTAGCTTTGTATTTGATTTATAAGCTCTAAAATTCTTACTAGTTTTTCTAAATTGTTTAATTTTTCTTGATACATGTTTTTAATGTTTGTTTAATTAAATTATACCCTCGTCTCCAAAACTAAAATACTTTAAAGACTCATCATCTTTAGGTGTTAGTATTATATGGTCTAATACTCTAACATCTAAAAATTGTAACCCCTTTTTTATTTTCTGTGTAATTTCTTTATCTGCTTGGCTTGGCTTTAATTTTCCACTTGGGTGATTATGTACTAATATTACAGATTTTGCCATTGATTGAACAACATATTTAGCGATAACTAAAGCATCAACTATAGTACCTGCGATTCCTCCTTGAGATATTTTAACATAGCCAATTGTATTGTTTGCGTTGTTTAGCATCAACACGAAAAAACTTTCAATAATATCGATATCATTTTCGTAAAAACAATACGCATAATTTGCAGCGTCTGAAGATTTTGTTATTTTAATTTTTTTGAAATCTGTTTTCTCTCTTATTAAAGAAAATTTAGGAATATTTGTTTTGTATTCTTTTGTCGTTGTCTTCATCTTTTTAATGTTTGTTTAATTCAATTATAAAAAATACTACCCACGTTAACATATAGGCTATAGCTAGCATAATACCTACCGATGCTAAGAACCAAACACTTAATCGTAATAGACTAGGTCTGGGGTCTGTACTCATTCTCATAGACTTCTTCAGATACTCCTTTCGTGTTAGCACCTCTACTCTTTTTGTACTGCTTCCGTCTACACTTACGTGTTTAATGTGTAGACCCGTTGATGTAATTGTGTTCTTCATAATTTATATATTAATCTTTGTGTAACATTATTGTTCCTGCATCGTTCCACTCTGCAAACCAACCTCTATCTCCTAACCATTTGTACATAGTATTGTGTACTCCTAATGTGTATTTACTATAGTGCTCTGTGTAGTAGTCAAACATATTTAATCCGTCTTTCATCTCTACGCTGTCCTCACCACTCAACCAAACTCCACCCGTCTCTCCGTTGAACTCTTCTGTCGTGCTTACAAAATCTATGTTCCACTTTGTAAACAATTCTTTAATCAATTTGTCTCTACTCATCTTAATGGTTTTTATTTATTAATAACATTGCTTTCTTGATGCTTTTCTCTACTTGTTCGAACTTCTGAATCTTTTTAGCTTCAGTCCAGGTGCATCCCTCTATTCTACTGATCGCTTCAATCACTTCATTTCTCTTTTGTATTAACTTAATTGTCGTGGCGAATTCTCCCACTCGCACACGAATTATTCTCTTTCTTGTTCCCATTATTTTCTATTGTTTTATTTATTGATTAGAAAAGACATAGGGAGTCGAACCCCATGTCTCTTTTCTTTCTACCTCTAACACGCTATTTATTTGCTATATACGTCTACGTGTTGAGTTTGGCTTCCCTAGGGATTGTAGTTGCCCCGAGCTATAATTTTAACGGTTTCTAATGCTTTGCCTTGCTCGGACTACATCTCACAATCTTTGATGCGTTTCAGTTATCTAATGGATTGGTGCGAGACAATGCTACGCAGGTATCTTGTACTTATAGTGATAGAGACAATGCTACTATCACAACAAGATGGTTCTTCTCCATTTGGATTGATTTTTGCTACAGACTCGAACAATACCTTTACAACGTCAGACCTTTCACGCTTACATTAAAATGTAGGTACTCAGTCTTTGTTGGTTACTTGCTAACTAACAGCAATAGGTATTCCGATATGTTTACACTTGCAATTCTGTTAAGTGGTCAAAGCCTACTTTATCGAACGTAAATATGGTCAAAGCCTATATTTACTAATTGCATTTTGAAAAGTGAAAAGAACTTGTATTTTAAAGCCTTTACGGGCTATTTTGCGAGTGCTAAAAATTGAATTTTAACTTTGTACTTGAATACAAATAACACTCGTTAAATAATGCTAATTAATCTTTTTTTGCATTTGCTTTTTTAAGGTTAAATTTGTGTATTAATGCAGTCTTTATGCTGAAGTCTTGCTTTAGTAATTTAACTACAGACTGTGCTAATTGAGAAAAGAAAAACACTGAGAAACTACCATCTTTATTTTGTCTGACTGCATCTATAGACAAATTAATTAATTCTGAATTTTTGGTGATAGCGTTTATTACTTTGTTGGCAGTCAACAAGTCAGCTAAATTTTCGTAACCACTCTCTTTCAAATCTACTTTGTTTTGCAATCTCTTTGCTTCTACTAAATTAGCTTTAGCATTAAATTTAAATTCTAGTTTTTCAGCTTTTCTAACATTACTAGCCAAATGCGAACTTTGAGGATTTGCGATTCTTTTTTTGCGTCTTTCTTCTTTCTGTGCATCAGTTAAAACCTTTTTAACTAACTCATTTGCAGTCTTTTTCACTACTACTAAATTTTCGTAACCTTTGTCTTTTAGGTCAACTTTTTTGAACTTACTTGTTGCGTTTGTACTCATCTTGTAAAGTTTTTATAGGGCAACAGAATTGTAACCCGATGCAAATGTACTTTTTATATTTCAATAAAAAAAATAAAATGAAAAAGAAATGCAAATAATCTTTAATCTTTCAAAACGAGCTTCGATTTTTTTATGTTAAAGTGCTGATAATAAGTGAGATAGCTTTTACTGTGTTTTCTGGATTTTTAATATTAAAAAAAAATAAGTATTTGTTTAATTTATTAGTATAAGTATTTGTTTTGTTATGGTATCAAAAAAAATGGGGCGGAGGTAACCTCCTTTCGTCATGTTGTTAACTAACTAACCAAGGAAGGAAGGAAGGAAGCAAAAACAAGGAAGGAAGGAAGGCAGCAAGCAAGGAAGCAAAAAAGCTAAAAAATTACAACAAAAACAGAATTATATTACCCCCCCCTAGTAAAAAAAAAGATCACTTCCCCTGGCAAGATTGTCGTGTATATTATATTATTACCCAAACGCTCTAGATATATGATATATTATTTTTTGTATCTTAGCTGTTTAAATATAAAGTTATGTCTATAAAGAATTCAATAATGCAAGAGCATTTATCAAGTCGTAATAAGCATGAGATGATTGGTGGGAGTAGTTACTATGAAACTGGTATTTCTAAATTTGCAAGAATGCGAAAAGATAATAAGCAAAGAACGATAGTTCAAGATATCGCAGATGGTATAGAATTATCTGAACGTAAAAAAGAAATAAGAAATTTTCTAAAGAGTTAACTTTCTTTCCAGAGTTATTTTGTGTTTTTGGAGGTGAGCCTATGGTTTGCCTCTTTTTTTGTTTTATTTATGCTGAGTTCTAATAATTTATGCTGACTTTATGCTGACTTTATGATTGCTTTTAGAACCTAACTTCTTGATTACTAATACTTATGTTAACTATGTTAACTTTTTTTCTATTTTATAGGGAAAGTAAATTATATATTATATAAACGCCCTATATATATATAGGACACCTTATTTCTAACATTGCTCATATTGTAAAAAGGTTTATATTTGTACAAATTAAATTTAAATAAATGAATCCAAAAGAATTACACTTTGATCAAGAGGGTAGAGATAAGTTGTTAGATGGCATTACTTCAATGTCTAAAGCTGTAAAAAGCACATTAGGGCCATCAGGCCATACTGTTATGATGGAGTCACCCAACCACACTAAGGGAATGACTATTACTAAGGATGGCGTTACTGTAGCTAAGAACTTTGATTTAGAAGATCCTGTAGCTAACTTGGCTGTTGGGTTAATGAAGGAGGCTGCTGACAGGACTGCTTTAAGTGCTGGTGATGGAACGACTACTGCGATTGTTTTAACTGAGGCTATTATAAAGAATGGGATGATTTTCTTAGAGGAGAATCCTCATGTTAATGTTCATGATTTGATTAAGGATATAAAAACAGATAGTGAAGATGCGATTAAGTATTTAGATAAAATATCAAAGAAAGTTTCCGGTAAAACTTTGGAGAGTGTTGCTACTATATCTGCGAACAACAATAAGTTTTTGGGCAAGATGATAGCGAATGCGTACAGGGATTTAGGTAAGGACGGTAAGCTTGCCGTTGAGAATAGTAAGACTGAGAAAACATATTGTGAGATTACGGAAGGAATTAAGATAGACAGAGGATATTCTTCTAAGTTGTTTATTAATAATCACCGAAAGGATGAGTGTATTTTAGATGATGTACTTATTTTGGTAACGGACATGGAGATTAATAATATTCTAGAGATTGAGTGTATTCTTAAGCCTATTATAAATCAAAAGAAGAGTTTACTGATAATTGGGAACTGCGCAAACAACGTAACCAATACATTGGCTGCGAATGTAGTTCAGAATAATTTAAAGCTTTGTAATATAATACCACCATCGTTTGGTTACAAGACTAATGAGTTGCTAGGTGACATTGCTCTAGCGACAGGAGCAACATATTTTAGTGAATCACAAGGAGACAACTTAGGAATGTTGACCATGGATAATTTAGGGAGCGCTGATAAGATTGTTGTAGGTAAATCTGAGTCTACAATCGTAACAGGTAAACAAGATTCAGAAGATATAGTAAAAAGAATAGAGGAGTTAAAGGAGCAAAGAGATATGAACTCTAACAAAAACGAGAGAGATTTTATTGATCAGCGCATATCTCTCTTGATGGGGAAAGTAGGTGTGATATATGTTGGAGCGAACTCTGATATTGAGCAAAAAGAGAAATATGATAGAGTTGATGATGCTGTGTGTGCGGTAAAATCTGCTATGGAGGAGGGAATATTACCAGGTGGAGGAGTTGCATTACTAAGATATGCTGACAAAATGATTGGAAAAAGGTCAGATGTTCTTAGAAAATCGTTTTTTTCACCATTTGAACAGATATTAGTTAATGCCGGGAAAGACCCGATGACTGTTGTTCGAAATATATCGGACTATGTCAACAAAGGTTACGATGTAAAGAACGATAAGTATGGTGATATGTACAAGATGGGTATAATTGACCCTGCGAAGGTAACAAAGAATGCATTAAAAAATGCTGTAAGTGTTGCTACAACAATACTAAGTACTAACGCAATAATGACAATGAAACGTAAATGAAAGCAATAGGTAAGTATATAGTTATAGAAGAGATAAAGGAAAAGATTAAGACCGAATCAGGTATACTTCTTACTTCTGATGACAGCAATCAGTTAAGATATAAGAAAGGGGATGTTATTATACCAGGGACGGATGTTGTTACTGTAAAAAAAGGCGATAAAATTTACTATGATAAGCGTGCAGGGCACTCTATGAGTTTAAATAACAACATAGTTACAATTATAACTGAAAACGACGTTGTTGTTGTGTTATGATAAATCTTTTCGTTCTTGATTCATTTTTTTAATCATTTTACGGTAAACTTTATTACTGTATTCGGTGGTTTGTTTAAACATAGGATTCCGTTTTCGATCTTCGGAGATGGATTCCTCTTTGTTTAGTTTTCTATAGATAGAATTACACACTCTTTTGCCTTTAAATCCAAGCTCATATAGTGTTGATTCTTTTCCTTTTCGTTCTCGCCATTTTATTATCCACTTATCATTGACCATTTTATGGAATCTGTTCTTATCCCATGACATTATTTCGTTAAATTCGTTAAATTCTTCTTTAGTAAAGAGTCCTTCGCTGTAAATAAACAGCATCATTTCAATATCTGCTGTAGTTAAGTTATATTTTGCTCTTGCCCATTGTTTTACAACCTTCCAGTACTTTAAATAGTCGTTTTTAGGCATTTTACCTGAGTAAAACGTAGGTGATTTCTTTGGAAATTTCATTAAATTTAATTTTATATCTTTGTAAATATAACCAAAATAGATGGCATTAGGCAGAACGGCAAGATATTACAGGGATAATCCGGAAGCACGGAAAAAAAGACTAGAATATCAAAAAAGATACAATGCTCGTAAGAGTCAGATAGCTAGAAGAGTTGAGAACAATAAAGAAAACCGTGAAAAAGGGACATATGGAAATTATGATGGAAAGGATGTTTCTCATAAAGGTGATAAAATAGTATTAGAAAAAGAATCTAAGAATAGAGCTAGTAAAACAAACACCCCTGGTGATAGAAGAGCTAGAGGAAAGAAAGGAAAAGGAAGAAAAAACCCAGGAAACACCGGTGGTAGATAATATGGCAAAGAAAGGCAGAACTAAAGGAAATAAAATATGTCCATCAGGTATTGCTTGGGCAAAGAGGACATTTGACAAGTACCCATCTGCATATGCGAATATGGCCGCTAGTAAGTACTGTAAAGATCCTAACTACGCTAAAAAATCTAAAAAATAAAAATATGGCTTTTAAAATACATAACATGTACAGCAAGACAGGAATTAAAAAAGTTGCAAAGACTATGAAAGAACATCTTTCATTAA
>CATEYX010000047.1 GCA_949511925.1 Cryomorphaceae bacterium
CACAATGATGTATTAGGTCAATATGAAGAATTTGTAACTAAACTTTTTGGTTATGATAAGGTTTTACCAATGAATACTGGAGTTGAAGGTGGGGAGACTGCTAATAAATTAGCCCGAAAGTGGGGGTATACGAAAAAAGGTATTGAGAAAAATAAAGCTAGAATTATTTTTGCCAAGGGAAATTTTTGGGGAAGAACACTTGCTGCAATCTCTAGTTCTGACGATCCTTCTTCTTATGAAGGTTTTGGTCCTTTTATGCCTGGATATGATTTGATTCCATATAATGATCTTGAAGCACTAGAAGCTGAGCTTAAAGACTTTAATGTTTGTGCTTTTATGGTTGAACCAATTCAAGGAGAAGCTGGAGTGGTTGTTCCTAATGAAGGTTATTTGGCAGGTGTAAGAAAATTGTGTGATAAATATAATGTTTTATTTATTGCTGATGAAGTTCAAACTGGTATTGCCCGTACTGGAAAGATGCTTGCCTGTGATTATGAAGATGCTCGACCAGATTTATTAATTCTTGGTAAAGCTATTTCTGGAGGAGTTTTCCCCGTTTCAGCTGTATTAGCTGATGATGAAATTATGCTTTGTATTCAGCCTGGAGAGCATGGCTCTACTTTTGGTGGTAATCCTCTGGCTTGTAAAGTAGCACAAGCTGCACTTGAAGTAGTCATAGATGAAAATCTTGCTGAAAATGCATATAGATTAGGAAAAATATTTAGAAGAGAACTACGAGCTTTCGATAACGATATGATTACTCTTGTTAGGGGGAGAGGATTGCTAAATGCCATTGTGATAAAACCTAAAGACGGGAATGAAGCATGGGATGTCTGTTTAAAATTAAGAGATAATGGTTTGTTAGCAAAACCAACGCATGGAGATATCATTCGTTTTGCCCCTCCTTTGGTAATAACGGAAGAGCAATTAATGGACTGTATCGCCATAATTAAAAAGACTATTCTTTCTTTTTAAATTTGAGGCAAAACTTCAGCTTTCCTACAGATTTCAAACTTATTTTCGCGTAAATTTTTGAAGTGAAAAACTTTATAGTTATATTTTGTATGCTTTTGACTTATTTTTCTTTTTCTCAGAATCAAAAGGAAACTATTGTGTTTGATAGAAAGTTAGAAGAAGTAACTATCTCTGCTACCAAAACTGCTAAGTCAATTGATAAATTACCTATTCCTGTTATGATAATTTCCAAAAAGGAAATTGAAGAGTTTGGTTCAAGTAAATTATATGATGTAATCAAAAGGCAAACAGGCATTGTAAGTGTTACTACAAAAACAGGAACTGAAGGACTGCAAATGCAAGGTTTAGAAGCCTCATACACCACTATACTTCTTGACGGATTCCCAATTATCGGAAGATCATTTGGTGCTTTAGATTTAAATAGGATTGCATTAGTTGATGTTGAAAAAATTGAAGTTATAAAGGGAGCTTCATCAAGTTTGTACGGATCCAATGCCTTGGGTGGAGTGATAAACCTAGTAAGTAAAAAGAAACTTATTGATGGAGTAAGCACTATATTTTCATTAAAACATGCTACTCATAATACAACTAACGCTAGTTTAATTTATCATTATAAAAAAGAACATCTTCAGCTTTCTAATTCTTTCGATTATTATACTTCAGATGGTTATGATTTGATAGATTCTGATAAGCTTAGTACTGTTAATCCTTATTCCAATTATACAATTAGCTCTAATTTAAAATATGGAATTTCTGATAAAATTTTATTAAATACAAATGCTCGCTATTATAAACAAGAGCAAGTGCATACTGCTGAGTATTTAAACTCCTTACTAATAGGAAAAAGCAATATTGAGGAGTGGAGTTTGGGTAGTTCTCTTAAATATTTGATGAGTTCTAATTTTAATCAGCAGGTTGAGGTTTATAAAACGAACTATAGGGCTGATGAGTTTTTAAATACAGAAGAAGGCGTGTTGCATGATAATAATTATTTTGATCATACATTACTGCAATCTGAATTGAAATCATACTTCACCTACAAAGGATTAAATACTGTTATCGGTTTTGGTATGACCAAAGAAGAATTATCCAGAAGAGATTTTTCAAATAATCCAAAGCAAGATTTAAAATTTATGTACGGGCAATTGGATGCAACTGCTTTTGATAAATTAAACATTATATTGGGAAGTAGATATGATTGTTACACAGATTATACGCCAGTAATTTCTAATAAATTAGCTTTAGGAATTGCTCTTACTAAAAAACTGAATATAAACAGTTCAATAGGTACGGGCTTTAAAACTCCTGATTTCAGACAAAAATATTTTGATTTCACAAACTCAACCATTGGCTATACTGTACTTGGTAGAGATGTTGCTTTTGATAGACTAACCACTATGCAGGCTCAAGGGATGATACAAGAAATAGTTTCATTTTCTGAATTAATATCTCCTTTAAAATCAGAAACTTCAGTAAACCTTAATCTGGGAATAAAATATTATCCTATTGATAACTTAACTTTTGATGTAAACTTATTTAATAATAAGGTGAATGATTTGATTGAATGGCAGTTAGTAGCCAAAGGTGAGAATAATACAAATATCTATAGTTATTTTAATATTAATCAGGTTGAAACGAAAGGAGTAGAATTTAATTCAGCTTACAAAAAAGTTGATAATTGGGAAATTAAATTTGGATACCAATTGCTGTATGCCTACGACACTCAAGTATTAAAGGAGATTGGGCAAGATACTGTGTATTATGCTCGAGATCCTGAAACACAAGTTAGTATTAAGCTTAATAAAGAGGATTACTTTGGACTCTTTAATAGATCCAGACATACAGCAAATATTAAATTAGACTATAATCTAAACAATAAAACAGAATTAAATACCATACTTACCTATAAAAGTAAATATGCTCTTTCTGATTCTAATGGAAATGATATTTTGGATACTTATGATAGATTTGTAGCTGGTTACAGTTTATGTGAAGTAGGTTTTAGCCATCAGATAAGTGCACTAAAATCATTACAAATTGGAGTGAAGAATATTTTCGGATTTACAAACCCAGAATATATTAGTAATATATCGGGAAGATCATATTATATAAATATTAAAATAAATATCAAAAAATAACCTAAATAATAATAACAAAAACAAAAAAATGAAAACAAAAATAAAATTCTTAGTATCAATTTTTGCATTAACATTGATATTTACAGCATGTAAGAAAGATGCTGTAACTCCTGAACTAGTTTTAGATTGTTTGGAAGTTGTAAACGGTGTAGCAGTGATTGATTCTTGTGGAGACTGTCAAGGAGCTTATGTGTATAACATGATTACTCACGATCCTTCTGAGATTGTTATGCTTGGAGGAGATACAAATGGTGCTAGTGCAACCTTAACTGCAGGACAAGTAATTATTTTACCTCAAGATGCAGGAAATCCTTATTGGAATTCAGGCTGTATCCCAGCTGTTGTTTATGACTGTATGGGAGTTGAAAATGGAGTAGCAGTGGTTGATTCTTGTGGTGACTGTCAAGGATCTTATGTATATAACATGATTACTCACGATCCTACTGAGATTGTTATGCTTGGAGGAGATACAAATGGTATTAGTGTAACTTTATTACCAGGACAAGTAATTATTCTACCTGAAGATGCAGGAAACCCATATTGGAATTCTGGTTGTAAATAGGAATATGAGATATACCTGTTTATTATTTCTATTTAGCCTTATGCTTTTTACTTCATGTGAAAAGACGCTTAATGAGGGGGTTATGGCTGATGATGTAATTACCTTTGTTGAGTTAGATGCTAGTCAATATACTGTTAATCAGTTGGATTCATCATTGACTGGTAAATATGAAAAATTTAGTTTTTCAGAAGGAGATACAGTAAGTCATAATAATTGGGATGTTGCATTTAAAGGATCTACAATTATCATTAATGGTGGAGAGTCTTATGAACAAGATCAACCTAATAGAGTAGGAGATGCAGCAGTTTATATTGTAGAAGGAGTTATGTCAGATGTTAGAACTGTTGATGTAAGTAAATTCTCCCAAGATAATGTAACAGGCCCTGCTATAATTGATGATCTTGGTATTTCAGGTCAAGGCTGGGCTTCATATGATATGGGTACGCATATATTGTCCCCTATAGCGGGTAGAATATTAGTTTTTAGAACACATGATAGCAGATATGCTAAAATGGAGATATTGTACTATTATGATTCTGAAAATCCACAGCCATTAGATGGAGACTTTGGTGGATTTTACACTTTTAATTATGTGTATCAATCATCAGGAGAAATTAATTTCTAAAAAAGGAAAAAACAATTAAGGACTTGCTTATTTTTGCAAGTCCTTAACTGTTTTAATAAAATATCCTAATGGCAATCAAAAATTTATTTAAATCAAAGTTTTTGAGTAAATATACTCAAATTTATAAGCAAGGTGGTTTCAAGGGGGTTGTTAAAGAAGGGGGTTGGAAAATAGTAATTTATTTCTTTTTATTTTACTTAGTTAGAGATTCATTTCTGTACATAATTCTACCCTATTTTTTTATGAAAGGGGTTTTCTCTTAACAGCTTAAAAACACATAAATTATATGAAAGCTAAATTAGTATGGAGTTTTAGTGGAGAAGGAGCATTAAAAACTGCCGAACATCATCTTATACATTTAAAGGAGTATTCTAAGAGTGAGAATGTTGAGGTTATAGAATTTGGAACGAAACAGCAAACCGAGTTTATTGCAATCGCTTTTATAATTGTAGCAAAAGACTTGGTAAACGACTTAAGACAAAGTTTAAAGCCTCATCAAGGCTTTTTGGTGGAATAATATACACATCATTTTCTTTCGTATTTTTACAGCATGTATTCAGTTATCCTTGTTTCACATATTGTTATTAGTTTTTTACTAATTGTATTGTCGATTTATATAGTAACACGTTCTCTTTTTGGTGTGTTCGGGAAAGTTAATTTTTCTACTTTTCATGATATAAAGTTACCAATTATTGCAGTTATATCTTTATATTTGGAGCTTATTCTTGGCGTTCTTCTCTATGCTATTTATATTAATAAATTGGA
>CATEYX010000048.1 GCA_949511925.1 Cryomorphaceae bacterium
GAAAAAGGATCAAATGCGGAAATTGGAGGATTGCAAAAAAAGGATATTATAAAAGCGGTTAACGGAATATCTTATTCTTATTTTGATGAATTTAAAGAAGCGCTAAACACACATATTTCGGATACTATTGATGTAATGGTGGATAGAGGAGGAAAAGAAGTAGTACTGACTGTTTTAGTTTCTGATAAAGGAACTTTAGGTTTTGCTCCCGCCAACCTTAGTATTGAACAATTAGAAAAAATAGAAACTTATGAGTTAGCCTCTGAAAAGTATGGATTCTTTGCCTCTTTTCCTGCAGGATACAAAAAAGCCATTAAAAAATTGGGGAGCTATATTTCTCAATTTAAAATGATTCTTTCTCCAAGCACTGGGGCATATAAAGGAATGGGAGGTTTTGGGGCTATTGGCTCTATGTTTCCTGCAACTTGGAATTGGGAGATATTTTGGAACTTAACCGCTTTCCTTTCTTTAATGCTGGCTTTTATGAATATCTTACCTATACCGGCTTTGGATGGCGGACACGTTGTTTTCTTATTATACGAAATTGTTGTTGGTAAGCCTGCTCCTGAAAAAGTTATGGAATATGCTCAAGCAGTAGGAATGATATTATTATTAAGCCTGTTAGTTTTTGCTAACGGAAACGATATACTAAAACTATTCTAAATTGTTTGAAGCGCTAAGTACATATCATTTAATTATTATATTTTCTATAACAATAATTATTTCTTATTTTTTCAATTTATACGCTAAAAAATCAGGTGTACCAGCCGTACTTTTACTTATCGGCTTAGGAATTAGCATCAACTATGCTTTGCGTTTTTCAGGAATAGCTAAGCCCGATTTGTTTCCTATTCTGGAGGTTTTAGGGGTAGTGGGATTAATTTTAATTGTACTAGAAGCTGCTTTAGATTTACAGTTATTAAAAGAAAAAATTGGTTTAATAATAAAATCCTTTTTGGTGGCTTTAATCGGGCTGGGCGCGACTGCATATTTAGCTGCTTTATCTCTTAATTTTTTAATGGACGTTGAGTTGCTTAATGCACTACTTTATACAATTCCACTATCAATTTTAAGCTCCGCCATCATACTGCCAAGTATAGATGATTTGGATGAAGACAAGCGAGAATTCATGATTTACGAAAGCACCTTTTCGGATATTATTGGGATAGTTGGTTTTTATAGTGTCCTAACTATGGTGGGCTCTAAAACAGGGGAGAGTGTGTATAGTGAAGTGTTTGGAAACTTAGCTTTAACAGTTGTCATCTCAGTTGTCATTTCCTATATTCTTATTTATGTATTTCAAAATATAAAGGGGCATGTGAAGCTTTTTTTACTGATTGCTATCTTGTTGCTATTATACGCAATTGGGAAAATGTTCCATTTATCTTCTCTTATTATCATACTTATTTTTGGTATGATATTGAATAACTATAAAGTCTTTTTTAGAGGAGGGTTACTGAAATTATTGAATATAGAAAAAGTAGATGAGGTGTTAGATGATATGAAAGTAATAACAGCCGAAACTGCTTTTGTGGTTAGGACTTTCTTCTTTATAATTTTCGGGTGGTCTGTTTATTTGGGATCATTATTAAGCTTTAAAGTAATCGGAATTGGATTGGTTATTTTAGCTATTATTTATGCAATAAGAGCAATTGTATTGTTCCTGTTTAATGGTAAGGATATTGTTACACAATTATTTTTAGCCCCAAGGGGATTGATTACAATACTTCTATTTTTTGCAATACCAGAAGAGTTAAGTATTGGTCCAGAATTTCAAGGTGTTTTATTGTTTGTTATTTTGATAAGTTGCCTTATTATGACTTGGTCAATGATTAGTAATAAAAACAAGCTAGCTAAAATTGGTGAATATGAAGAGGATGATTTACTAAAGGATGAAGAAAGTGAAGCCTCATTATAAATAGTTTTTATAATACTGAATCTGTTTACGAGTGATGGAAAGAAACAGAACAACCCACTTTCAAATTCCAGTATACTACTAAATGAATAAGAAATTCCTATTTAACTTTAAAACAGATATTTCTAATGTCGATATTACCTCAAATCTCAACAATCCTTTTAGTACATATATTCCAAAAATTACAAAAATAGCCGCAAAAGAATTTCAAGAATTCATTACCCTAGAATCTAAAGAGTGGAATTATGATTTCAAGACTCAAAGAGGAAAGATGTTTGGAATTCTAGTAGTTAAAAAACAAGACAATACTTATTGTTATTTAGGAACAGTCTCAGGTAAATTACCTAAAAATGCAATTTGTGAAAAACTCATTCCTTCTGTTTTTAATGCCTCTGTTGGTGATTTTTTCATTAATAAAGGTATGACAGAGTTGAGTGAGATTGGGAATCAAATTAAAAAAGCAAATCATCCTTCTGAAATTATTTCTCTAAAAGAAAAAAGAAAACAAAAATCGGTTTCCTTACAAAAACAACTTTTTGAGAATTATTATTTTCTTAATCTTTCAGGAAAACAAAAAAATATATTGGAAATATTTAAATATTCATCTCATGGAAATCCTCCAGCAGCAAGCGGTGAGTGTGCTGCTCCTAAACTATTACAATACGCTATTAAACATCAATTAAAACCAATTGCTTTAACTGAGTTTTGGTGGGGAGGTTCTAATGAGAATAAAGAAAAAATACACAGAGCCTACTACCCAGCCTGCAAAAATAGATGCCGACCAATTTTAGAATATATGCTAGAAGATACTGAATTATATAATAAAAAGGAGGTAGAAACTAAAGCTAAGGAATAACAAGGCAATATGAAATCATACCTCATCTTTTTTCATAATTTTGCAATCTCATTTTATAAAAATAAATTACAATGATTGATATTAAAAAAACATTAGAAGTATTAGGAGTAAAAGCAACTAACAATGGTACTTCAACCGGTTCGGTTTCTTTTGGTGGTGGAGCTAAAATTGAATCTTACTCTCCAGTTGATGGAAGCTTAATTGGAACAGTAACTTCAACAACTCCTGAGGAGTATGAAAAAGTAATGCAAACCGCAACGGCTGCATTTAAGGAATGGAGATTAAAACCTGCTCCGCTTAGAGGTGAGATTGTTCGCCAATATGGAGAGAAATTAAGAGCATATAAACAAGAATTAGGGGAACTCGTTTCTTACGAAATGGGCAAATCCTTACAAGAAGGTTTTGGTGAAGTTCAGGAAATGATTGATATCTGTGATTTTGCTGTTGGGCTTTCTCGTCAATTACACGGGTTAACTATGCACTCTGAGCGTCCAGGACACAGAATGTACGAACAGTATCATCCACTTGGAGTGGTTGGTATTATTTCTGCCTTTAATTTCCCGGTTGCTGTTTGGAACTGGAATACTGCTTTGGCTTGGATTTCAGGTGATACGTGTGTTTGGAAAGCATCAGAAAAATCTCCATTATGTGGAATTGCTTGTCAAAACATTTGGAATGAAGTAGCAAAAGAAAATAATTTACCAGAAGGAATTTCTTGTATCATAAATGGTGATTATAAAGTAGGGGAAATGATGACAACTGATGATAGATTACCTTTAATTTCTGCTACTGGCTCAACAAGAATGGGGCGTATCGTTGGAACCACAGTTGCTGAGCGATTCGGAAAATCTTTATTAGAATTAGGAGGAAATAATGCAATAATAATTACTCCAAATGCTGATTTAGAAATTACAATTATTGGCGCATTATTTGGTGCCGTAGGTACTTGTGGGCAAAGATGCACTACTACAAGAAGACTAATTATTCACGAGTCAGTTTATGATCAGGTGAAAGATAAATTAGCAAAAGCATATACTCAAATAGTTATTGGAAATCCTTTAGATGAGAGCAATCATGTTGGTCCGTTAATTGATAAAGATGCCGTAAACATGTATTTAAGTGCTATTGAAAAAGCAAAAGAAGAAGGGGGTAATGTATTGGTTGAAGGTGGTGTGTTAGAAGGAAAGGGTTATGAAAGCGGATGTTATGTAAGGCCGGTAATTATTGAAGCTGAAAACCACTTCCAAATTGTACAAGATGAAACTTTTGCACCAATCTTATACATCATGAAATATACTGAGTTAGAAGATGCTATTGAAATGCAAAATGGAGTGAAGCAAGGATTGTCGTCTGCTATTATGACAACTGACTTGCGTGAGGCTGAAAAATTCCTTTCTACTGCTGGTAGTGATTGTGGTATTTCAAATGTAAATATTGGTACTTCAGGAGCTGAAATTGGGGGTGCTTTTGGTGGTGAAAAAGAAACAGGAGGAGGAAGAGAGAGTGGTTCTGATGCTTGGAAAATTTACATGAGAAGACAAACAACTACAATTAATTATACTGCCGAGTTACCTTTAGCGCAAGGTATTAAGTTTGATTTATAAAAATTATACTAAAATATAGTCAGTATTTATATTACTAAAGATAGCTAGTAAAATATAGAATGATAAAATAAAAACCCCGCTCTTTAAAGCGGGGTTTTCTTTTTAATAATTATTTTCTTTTTTTAAATACTATATGTAGGGTAGGATACTTTTTCTGGTGATATAATACAAAATAATTTTGTTTCTTCATTTGAGCTAATCACTAATTCTTGCTCATTCTTAATTTTAATAAAATCATCCTTTTCTATATTATTGTTATTGATAGTTGGATTTCCCAACAAAACATAAATGGAATAATAGTTTCCTTTATCTAGTTTCATGGTAAATTTTTCTTTTACGTTTAGCTCAAACATTTCAATCCCTTCTGTTTCTACTTTTAAAGGAGATCCTTCTCCTATTAATACTTTCTTATTTCCTACAGTAAGAAACTCTTCTTTAGAATAGTCTTTGTATGTAGGCGAACGGTAAAACGTTTTTTCAAGATTAGGATCTAGCCATATTTGAAAAATAGCAGCATCTTTATTTATTGCTTCTGAGTGTGAAATTCCTGATCCTGATTGTATTATTTGAATATCTCCTTTTTTCAAATCAATCCATTTATCTATTAAAGAGTCATAGTGTTTTATGCTGCCCTTAAGTACCACCGAGATTATCTCAAATCCTTTATGAGGATGCAAGCCTATTACACTGTCTACATTAGCCTCAGCGTATGCCCAGTAAAATAAGTTTGAATAGGGTTTTAGTTTCCCCCCTTCATTAGGAAAGCCTATGGGTTTGTTTTCTATAATCTCTCCTCTATTAAACTCGCCATAAGCTTGTTCTTTCTTTTTTACAATTTCTATCATACTTAGTAATATTTCTAATTTTCAAAAATAATAATTATATTATATTTATTTTAATTGTTTTTTTTAATTTTGGAAGATGATTATTTATAGAAAACTTATTTTTAACCTCTTAATAATAATTCCTTTTTTTTCTTTTTGTCAAACTAATTCAGACTGCAGCGATGTAACTATATCATCAGCAACAGTTAATGGTAATTATACTGTAAATTCTTATTTAGAAAGTGATGGGGTTAGGGATGGTGATGATTATTATGGTTCAACCGTTTATTATCCTCAAAACACAGCTGGTTTATTGCCTAGTATTGTAATTATTCCGGGTTATCTTAACCCAGAGTTAAGCATTCAAGCTTGGGGATCGTTTTTAGCTTCTCATGGTATTGTGTGTATGACTATTGGCACTAATAGTATTTTCGATGAAGTGATGGATAGAAAAAAAGCCCTTCAAGACGCTTTAATTAGCTTGAAAGCCGAACAAATTAGGGTTAACTCTCCTTTGTTTAATAATTTGGATACTAACCTTATTGCTCTTGGTGGCTGGTCAATGGGTGGGGGTGGCGCTCAATTAGTTGCAGTCGAAGATCCTAGTATAAAAGCAATACTTGCTTTCTGTCCTTGGATTGACCCAACAGATGTTTCTCCTGCTTTATTAAATCACAGCACTCCAATTCTTATTTTTAGTGGACAAATTGATGTTGTGGCTCCGCCAGTAACTCATGCTGACATACACTATAACTACACTCCTAGCTCTACAAACAAACTTAAATATGAAGTATTTGGGGGTGGACATACAATTGCAAATACTCCTTTAGGGGGATTAGGTGAGGTTGGAAGGATGGGTCTTTCTTGGTTAAAAAAATACCTTGTTAATGACTCCTGCTATTGCCCTTTATTATTAGATATACCAACCACAGCATCTGACTACCAAACTAACATAAACTGCTCCAACCCTAGTAGTACTTTTGATTATAAAAATGATTTAATTATTTATCCTAATCCCGCAAATAGTACAATTACCTTGCAAGGAGTGTTAAATAAAAATAATCTTTATAGAATCTTAAGTGCAGATGGTA
>CATEYX010000049.1 GCA_949511925.1 Cryomorphaceae bacterium
ACAGATAGTTTTGCTCCTGTACAGCCTAAAGGATGTCCAAGTGCAATTGCTCCCCCATTTACATTGATTATTTCTTGGTTTAAATTAAGTTCTCTTATTACTGCTAAAGATTGAGATGAGAAAGCTTCATTTAACTCGATTAAATCAATATCCTCGATTTTCATTTCAGCTTGTTTTAAAACTTTTGGAATAGCTTTTATAGGTCCAATTCCCATAATTTTTGGAGGAACTCCTGCTACAGCATAATTAACTAGCCTAGCTATTGGTTCAATGTTTAATTCTTTAACCATTTTCTCACTCATTATTAAAACGAATGCTGCTCCGTCGCTCATTTGAGAAGAGTTACCAGCAGTAACACTTCCATTCATTGTAAAAACAGGCCTTAGTTTATTTAATACTTTTAGATTAGTACCTTTCCTTGGACCTTCATCTGTGTCAACTATATACTCCCTTGATGTTTTTTTACCATCTTGATTTAAGAATGTTTCTTCAACCTTAATAGGTGCTATTTGGGATTTAAATTTACCTTTAGAAATAGCGTCAATGGCTTTTAAATGAGAATTTAGTGCAAATTCGTCCTGATCTTCTCTATTCACTTTATACTTTTCTGCTACTTGTTCAGCTGTCAGTCCCATTCCCCAATAATAATCCTCTTTCCCTTGCTTAGCAATTGCATAATCTGGTACTGGTTTATAACCTCCCATTGGAATGAAGCTCATACTTTCAACTCCTCCCGCAATTATGCATTCTGCCATTCCAGATTTTATTTTTGCGGAAGCCATTGCTATAGTTTCAAGTCCCGAAGCACAATATCTGTTAACAGTAACGCCAGGTACATCTTCTACTTTTAATCCCATTAGTGAAATCACTCTTGCTATATTTAAACCTTGTTCAGCTTCAGGTGTAGCATTCCCAACTATAACATCGTCAATTCTAGTTTTGTCAAGTTCAGGAACTTCATTCATCATATGATTTATAGTTTCTGAAGCAAGCTCGTCAGGTCTTTTAAATCTAAACAATCCTTTTGGAGCTTTGCCAACAGCTGTTCTATATGCTTTTACTATATACGCTTCTTTCATAATTTAATTTCTTAAAGGTTTACCTGTTTTTAATATATGTTGTATTCTTTCTAATGTTTTTCTCTCAGAACATAAGGAAAGAAACGCTTCTCTTTCTAGGTCTAGTAAATATTGTTCACTTACTAGAGTTGATTGAGATAAATCACCTCCACTTATTACATAAGCAATTTTATTTGCAATTTTTTGGTCGTGTTCTGAAATATATTTTCCAGCTTTCATAGTATCAGTACCTACCATAAAAGTTCCTAACGCTTGCTTGCCTAATACCTTAATATCTTTTGCTTTAAAAGGGGGTAAGTATCCGTAATCAGCCATTAAAATCGCATGTTTTTTTGCAATAGAAATTTGATGATTTCTGTTCATGATTATGGTGTCATTATTAGGCTGTAAGTAACCTAAGTCAATAGCTTCGTAAGCAGATGTCGAAGTTTTAGCCATACCTATATTCAAAAAATATTCTTGTAAAACGTTGAGTTCTACGTCGTTTTTACTGAATTTTTTTGAAGCTCTTAAGGCCATTTCTTTACATCCACCTCCTCCAGGGATTAAACCAGCACCTACTTCAACTAGTCCGATATAACTTTCACTATATACTACTGCTTTATCGCAATGCATAGTAACTTCACAACCTCCACCTAACGTAAGGCCGTGAGGGGCGGCTATAACAGGAACACTTGAATATCTTAGTTTCATCATGCTATCTTGAAAAAACTTAATAGCAAGATTTATTTCATCATATTCTTGTTCAGCAGCAGCCATAAAAATTGCACCTAAATTAGCTCCTGCAGAAAAGTGAGAGCCTTCATTTCCAATTACAATTCCTTTAAAATCTTTTTCAGCTAAGTCTACAGCTTTATTAATCCCCATAAGTACACCTTGACCTAGTGTGTTCATTTTAGTCCTGAACTCTAAATTGATAATTCCGTCACCAATATCTGAAATAACAGAATCAGAATTTTCCCAAACAATAGAACTCTTGTTTAGATTCTTTAATATAATTAATGAATCTTGACCAGGTTTAGGTAAAAATGATTTGGTGCTTATATCATAATAATTTGTTATACCATTCTCAACTTTATAAAAGTTATTAATATTATTACTAATCATATCTGAAATCCAATCAGCTGGTTTATATCCTAAAGATTCCATTATTTTGACACCTTTTTTAATTCCTAATGAATTCCAAATTTGAAAAGGACCGTTTTCCCATCCAAATCCAGCTCTTAAAGCATCATCAATTCTATATAATTCATTCGAAATTTCAGGTATCCGGTTCTGTATATACGAAAACATAGTTCCAAAATTGAATCTATAAAATTCGCCTGCTTTATCTTGTCCTTCAATTAATACTGAAAACCTGTCTATGACTTTACTTATTTTCCTTGCCTTACTAACAGTTTCAAATGA
>CATEYX010000050.1 GCA_949511925.1 Cryomorphaceae bacterium
CTTACAATTGGATAAGGTACATTAACAAATTTATTTTCCAAATACATTAATTTGAACTCAATCAAATTATTTCTGATTGTCTAATAAATACTTAGGATAGAGCAACTATTATTTACTATTGTGTAACAAACAGATTCTAATATGCACAAAGCAATAAGATTACTAAAAACATAATTAGCTTTTATTAACTACCTTTAAAATAAATAATATAAAAATGAATACTCAAATAAAATTAGTTCCATTAACACATAATAATATAAATTACATAGGTATTTATTGCCCTAAAAATAAGTACTGGGAAACAGAACTCATAAAAATGGGAGCAAAATGGAATAAAAGTAAAGAGTTTTTGTTTTTACAAAACACGGCAGAGAACCTAAAGCATTTATTCGATTTTTTTAAAGGTAAAGCTTGGATTGACATTAAAGATTTAAAAGTATCGGAAACAGCAAGTAAGAAACTAATAGAAATAGAATTCCCACTGGAATATGAACTATTACTTAAACGAAAGCGGTATAGTACGAATACCATAAAAACTTACTGTTCATTATTTAAAAGTTTTTTAATTTTTTACGCAACAAAAAAGCCAGAAGATATTACCGAAGCAGAAATTAGAAGTTATCAAGACTATTTGGTAAACAAGAAAAAGGTAGCTGTAAGCACCCAGAATCAACATATAAATGCCATAAAGTTCTACTATGAAAAAGTTTTGGGTGGAGAACGTAAATATTATGAAATAGATAGGCCTAGAAAAGAGAAAAAGTTGCCAAAAGTTTTATCAGAAAAAGAGGTTTTAGATCTTTTAAATGTAACAACTAACATTAAACATAAAAGTATACTTGCAACATTATATTCATCTGGAGTAAGAATTGGAGAATTACTCAATTTAAGAATCGCTGATATCTCATTCGATGAGTCACTCATTTTTGTTAGAGGAGGAAAAGGGAATAAAGATCGCACAACAATTCTTTCAGATTCTATTGCTATTGTATTAAAACAATACTTAAACCAATACCATCCTAAATATTGGCTATTTGAAGGAATCACTCATAAACAGTACAGCGCAGGTAGTATTAGACAATTGCTAAAAAGAGCTGCTAAAAATGCTGGAATACTTCAAAATGTTACTCCACATATGCTAAGACATAGTTTTGCTACCCATTTATTAGAACAAGGTGTAGATATTCGCTATATTCAGACCCTCTTAGGTCATAGCTCTCCTAAAACTACAGCTATTTATGCTTTTGTTTCTGATAAGAGTTTGCGGAAAATCAAAAGCCCTCTAGACAACTATTTAGAGTCCTTAAACCAGTCTGACAAAGGGAACAAAAAATAGTAATTAGAAACATATAAACTCATACTGAGTTTATACATACGTTAGCAGCAATTAAATAGAGTCTACAACAAAACCTGATAAAACATTAATATGAGTCTTTACAATAAATTACAACAGTCTAGCAGTGAGGAAGATGTAAAAGACCATTATATAAAAGCTCTTGGGTTAAAACATTATCAAAAGAACCTTATTGACATACAAACTAAAGAAGTATGGTTTGAAGCAAAAGATACAGGGAAGACATCTACTTATGCTATGTTTACACAACTCCTGCATTATGTGCAAGATGCTTTAAACAAAGGAGAACATGTACCTCCATTCCTTGCAGTAATAGATACTCAAAAAGCTGCAATAATGAGAAGTGCAGATGTAATTCCTTTCCTGTCAAAAAAGACTATTAAATGGGGGAAATCTGCAAGTAATTATACCCAAGAAGCCTTGGATGCTGTTTCTTCATATATCGGTACTCATTTTGTGTCATACAGAATTGAAACACATGAGGATGAATTCATAAGCACATTAAAAGCAGCAATTACAAGTGGTGAAATAATAAGGACACAAATTACTCCAGACAATCTAAAACAGGTATTCGATAAGTGGGTAAATATGATAGGTGTCGAAATCATAGGAGTAGAAAAAGAGGACTATGCATTGCTCTTTTTCGCTGACATTATGCATGATGGTACAATTTCGACTCATGAAAATCTGCCTGCCGAACTTCTTCATAAAAATAATTCTCCCGTTTTTAGTCTAGACGGAAAACTATATGAATTAGGCAGTAAAGAAGGATATAGACGTTTTTGGGCTATTTATCATAAACCACCAAAATCTGAATATCGTAACTATATTTTAGAAAGAAGGGATAGTTTAATTCCAGTTGATGAAAGAAGTTTTAAAGGCGCTTATTACACCCCTCTTGATGTAGTAGATAAAGCATATGATAAACTTTCGGAAACATTGGGAAGCAATTGGCAGAAGGACTATGTAGTATGGGATATGTGCTGTGGTGTTGGCAATTTAGAAATTAAACATAGTAATCATAGGAAATTATTCATGTCTACACTAGATGCTGAAGACATTGATGTTATGAAAGCAACGAAAACATGTGTTGCAGCAGAGCGTTTTCAATATGATTTTCTAAATGATGATATTGATGAGGCGGGTAAAATTGATTATGATATTAGCAAAAAATTACCTAATGGACTTAGAAAGGCTATTTTAGAGAAAAAGAAGATTCTTATATTAATTAATCCACCATACGCTGAAGCAACTAATTCTGCTAATGCCAGCCTTTCTAAAAAAGGTGACAATACCTCGACAAAAGATGGTGTTTCAGTAACCAATTTGCCTCACTTTCTATGGAAGGATGGGGTAAGGCTAAAAATGAATTGTTTATGCAATTTTTAGTGCGTATTGCTCAGGAAATACCACATGCAACTGTAGCTATGTTTAGCAAACTTAAATATATTACTGCACCAACTCTGCAAGATTTTAGAAACCAATGGAATGCTGAGTATTTGGGTGGTTTTGCAGTTCATAGTAAATCATTTGATGGTTTAAAAGGAAATTTTCCAATTGGATTCCTAGTTTGGAAAACAAAAATGAATTCAAATAAACACTCTCTTATATCTGAAGTACAAGTTGATGTCTTAGATAAAACAGCAAAGCCTATTGGTGATAAAACGTTCTACAATTCACCCTCAGAAACATTATTAACTAATTGGGTTGACAGGCCGAAAACCAACAAAGAAAAAGTTATACCACTAAAAAATGCAATATCACCCGCAACTTCTACCAAAGACTTAAGAGGTACTAAATGGTCTGATGATGCAATAGCATATTTTAATTGTCCTGGTAATGAAATGCAGCAAGCAAATCTCACAGCTCTTTTATCTTCAGGATTTAGCAGTGGTCGTGGTTATTTTGTTAATTCTGAAAATTTATGGCAAACTGGAATAATATATACTGTAAGACGTATAGTAAAAAAAACATGGTTGAATGATAAAGACCAATTTCTTATACCTGAGAATTACACTGATGAATTCAAAGTAGACTGCCTTGTATGGATGTTATTCAACGGCAATAACTTAACATCTGGTGCCAACAACTTAGAATGGAATGATGAAAGCTGGTCTATAATTAACCATTTCATTCCCTTTACAGAACAAGAGGTTGGAGCTTCTGAACGTTTTGAATCTGATTTTTTGGTACAGTTCTTATCTGGAATAAATTTTTCAGAGGAAGCAACAGAAGTCCTTTCGGCTGGGAAAGAGTTATGGAAAGCATATTTTAGTCACACTGATTCGAAATCTATTCGTGACAACCTCAAACTTAATCGTCCAGATGCAGGATGGTATCAAATCCGTCAAGCTATTAAATCACGTAACTCTAGTAGTGATTTCCCTCCTGTCAGCTTCGACTCATTTGATAGTGCATATACTGAATTAACAGATAAAATTTTACCAGAAATATATAAATTAGGATTTTTAAGACCTTAAAACAAATAAAAAGCTGCTAACAATGTGTATAATGCATAGCACCCTTCGGGATGCTACGTCATCATACACTAAACGTTAGCTTTAACCGAAAAATAAATATGAAACAACTTAAATATTATTCTACAATAGTAATTCTCCTTTTAACTATTTCCTGTAATAGTCAAGATTCATCAAAACAAAAAAAAGATGAAAAACTTGAGGACAATAATAAAGAACTTTTCATCGACAATAGAGTCAATAAACCAATTGGTGACGCCCGAGATATAGTTACAAATGGATTGTTAGATAAAGACGATAATATGTGGTTTACTACATTAACTGAAGGGGTATATAAATATAATGGCTCTAAGTTCATCAACTATACAGTCAAAGACGGTCTTTGTTC
>CATEYX010000051.1 GCA_949511925.1 Cryomorphaceae bacterium
CTTTTGATGCATGACCTAAAACTTCTTCTGTTGCAGGATTAATAACTTCATAAGTTTCCTTATTAGAAGAGGGCGACCAATTACCATCAATGAATTGTCCAAATTTTTCGTACATAATTCGCTAAACCTTAAGTTGATTTTAAAAAATATTTTGTCCCAAATTTTTAACAAATATGTTTTAATGTTTCAAATTAATAAAGGAGATAACAATGGCTAAATTTATAGTTATGGGATGTTATACGGCTAAAGGTCTTGGTGGGTTTGTAAGTAATCCAGACACTGACAGAAAAGTTGCAACAACGGCTCTTTGTGAAGCTGCTGGAGCAAAACTCACTGGTTACGCTGGTCTTAGAGGAAAGTATGATTTTATGGTGGAAGTAGAAGGTACTTTTGAACAGGCTTCTGCATCTGGGATGGTAGCGGTATCTAGTGGAGCTGTTACAGATTTTACAATTCATGAAGTAATTAATCTGAATGCAGTTGCAAAAATTGCAAACAAAATGGCTTCTGGATACAAAGAACCAGGTAAATAAAAAAAATTAAACTTCCAGTTTGAAAGAGCTGGAAGTTAATTAACTTCAAATAAAGCTAGAAACATTTTACCAGATAGATCATCTATCATCATCATCTTGAGTTGTAGTTTTTTTAGTTACTACTTCTGGGAAAATCCATATGCCAATTATCATCAGTACTGTTACAAAAAATAGTATGTATATTAAGTTAGCTTGACCAAATAATTTTTCATAAAATGAAACACCTGTAGATACAGCTATAATGTAAATTGTAAGAAAAATTTTTATCTTTATCGGCACCTGTAACTTTTTATGATCATTTTTATTATTTCTTATACAGCTGGTTAATTCTTATGTTTTGCTTCTAACACTTCTTTTTTTACATATTTTGTACTGTAGCCATTAAAAAAATGTCCAAGTAACCCTCTATTTAGATCCGATGTACCAAACAACCAGTCGCCAAAAGGAAATGTTAAATTCATATTTAGACCCATCATAATTCCTTTGTTGTGGTGAGCAGCATGGTGTCTTCTTATTGTGTTTATGAAAGGCATGTTTCTCACAATAATATTATCTTTAACATGGCAAAAAAAATGCATGACTTCATAAAGTAAATAAAATGATGTAGTGGAGCAGATAAACAGCCATCCAACATTTGGAGTAATAATCCAACTTAATACCAAAACTCCAGGTGCAGATAGTACAGCTATAAAGACTGCTAAGGCGTAAGGAGGAAACAAAGTCACTCTCCAGTCATGTGTGCCTGCGAACCTCATTTCTTGTTCAGTAAAAAATTGATGATGCTGTAAAGTGTGTCTTGAATAAATTGCTTTTGCTCCAGGAAAAGGTCTTGGCTGATGCATAACGAATCTATGTATCCACCATTCAAATAAATTTGATCCAATTATAGTTACAGGAATAATTGTCCATTCCCACCATAAAACATTAGAAACATGAGAGTTAAAATAATATATTGCAGAAAGACCTATTGCAAATATCATTGCCAAATGGACAAAGCCATTATACCAGCCTCTAAGATTGTCTCTATATTTTTTTCTAAACTCTTCTTGTCCCTCGTAAAAATTACCTTTTTTTAATTCAAGTTTATCGTCTAAATTTTCTGCACTCATTTTAATTCTCCTAATTAATATATCTGTAATATATCACTGATACTCAGTATTAGTCAATAACAATTAAGAACTTTCTTTTTGTTGAATTGCAAAAATTGATGAATATCCATTATTCCAATTAGGTGGCACTTGATAATCTCCTGCGTCACAATGTATTTTATTGTTATAGATACCCCTTACAATTTCTTGTTCATATTTGGATTTTAATGGTTGGGGAGTAAAAGGAACTGAATCACCAGAGCTCAAAACATAAAGCATAAGCGGCCTTGATGTTTTGGAGTTGTTGGGTTTAGAGCCATGAATTGTTCTGTAGTTATGAATAGTAATTGATCCAGCATTTCCTTTTAAAATTTTATTTTTTGATAGATCTATTTTTGATAAATCATTATCATTTATATTTCCTATCCATTTTGACTCATCATAATGTGAAAAAACTTCTTTTTTATGAGATCCAGATATAATTTCAAGTGGTCCTTGTAGCTCGTCACAGTCCTCAAGGTATACTCCAATGGTTAACACAGAATCATTAGTATGTGGAAAATATGGTTTATCTTGATGCCATTTTACTTCGGTTCCACCTTTTGGATTTTTAAAATTAAGTTTTGATTGATAGAATCTGACACAAGAACCTAATAAATCTTCTGCAATATCTCCTATAGGTCCGTCTAAAAGTAATTTCCATAAATCATTACTGTAATCACAAGGACTAGAAACTCTTCTTAATTTTGGATTTTGAAATGTATGGTCTTTCTGAAGGTCATATACAGTGTCTGAATTGGATAATACTTTACTTTTTTCAATAAACTCTTCCACTGAAAGCTTAGCTTTATTAAGCCAATTTCTATTTAAAACTTCGTCAACTTTAATTCCACCTTCTTCAAAATATTCTTCTCTTTGGTTTTTTGTTAAGATTTTAAGTGGATTATTTAATATTTTTTTTGTCAGCATATTTATAAACAAAATATATATTGTCTAGAAAAATTGATAATGTCAATATCTGATATATTACTGACCTTCAAAACCAAGCAACCTTTCTGGTAACCATGTTACTGTCTCTGGAAATATCAAAACTACTATTAAGGCAACTATTTGAATTAATACAAAAGGTATTACTCCTTTATACATTGAGGATAGTGTTATTTCCGCTGGGGATACACCTCTTAAGTAAAAAATTGCAGGTGCCATAGGTGGTGTCAAATAACTTGTTTGAATCATTATCAAAACTAATACACAGAACCAAACTGGATCAAAACCCACTAGAACTATCAAAGGTATAAATATTGGAATAAAAATTAATAATATTGATATCCATTCTAAAAAAAAACCAGCAATAAAAATTATTCCTAAAAATGCAAATAACAGGAACCATGGTGATAAATTAAAGGAATTTACTATTTCCTTCATTAAAGACATTCCTCCTGTTGCTGCAAAAACTCCTGTAAACAAACTACCAGCCATTAATATAAACATTATCATTGCTGTGATAGTAATAGTTTTAATTAGAGCTTCTTTAAAAGTTTTAAGAGTAAATTTTTTATAGATTACAGATAAAATCAAAGCTCCAGCTGCCCCTAATGCAGCAGCCTCTGTGGGTGCTGCCCACCCCAACATTATTGAGCCTAATACAGAAAATATCATTAACAATGGAGGCACTAAAGCTTTAAATGTAATAAACATTTTTTGATTAAATGATAATCTGTCTATTTCATCTTCTTCATTAATTGTTGGTCCATTTTCTGGTCTAACGATGCACAATATAATAATATAAATTATATATAGGGAGGCTAATATTAATCCTGGAAAAATCATTCCAACCATTAAATCCCCAATAGAAACATCTGCTATTGGTCCTAACACAACAACGACAACAGAAGGCGGAATGATTGTTCCTAAAGATCCACCCGCACAAATAGTTCCAGATATTAAAGAATGAGAGTATTTATGTTTTAGCATTGCAGGTATCGCTAACAAACCTACAACAGATTCTGTTGCTCCTATCACACCAGTCGAAGCTGCAAAAATTATACACATAATTATAGCTCCTATGGCTAAACCACCTGGTAACCTTCTAGTCCACATATGTATGGCGCTGAAAAGTTGTTGAGCAATTCCAGATCTTTCAAGCATAGATCCCATGAACACAAACAATGGTACAGCAGCTAATATAAAATTAGATGCTATACCCTCAATCTTAGATATAAATTGAAAAAAAACGGCATCTCCAAAAGTAAAAATTCCAAAAATAAATGCACTTCCTATTAGTGAAAAAGCGACAGGAAAACCTAAAAAAATAAGCACAAACAAAGCTGGAAACATCAATAAGGAGAGCATTATATTTTTTCCTTATTTTCTTTTATAGAAATTATTGCTTTAAGACATTCTACAACGACCTGCAGAAATAGAATAAAAAAACTTATAAATATAATAAAATGCATTGGCCAAATTAAAGGGTTCCACGCTGATTGCCCTGTTGTTTCGCCACTTAAAAATGAGTTTTGTGTATGTTCTAAAAGTCTTAAAGATAGTACGCTTAAACATGGAATTATAAGAAAAAAATAAAGAATTAAATCTACTATAGACTTAGTTCTTTTTTTCATTTTGTTATAAAATATATCAATTCTTATATGTGATTGTTTTTTTAAAGTTAAGGCTCCTCCCAACAAAAAGTGAAATCCCATAAGCAAATATCCAAATTCATACGCCCATATAGTTGGGTTTCCAAATAAATATCTAGAAAAAACTTCGTAACAAGTTGCTACTACCAAAGGTATTATTAAAGCAGACGCTATATATCCTGGTGTACAAGTTAATAATTCCAAATATTTGATTAATTTTTTCAATTTTTTTATATTAAGCTTAAACTCCAGTCCTAAATTTTATATTAGTACTGGAGCTTTTAGTTTTTACTTAATTAACGAACTTTTACGTTTCTATATTTATTGGAGTCTTTCCATGTAGCAAAATATGCATTTTGATGATCAAGAATTTTCTTGAAATAAGCATTTTCTTTTGCAACACCTGCTGCCCATTTTAAACCGGCTTCTCTACCAGCGTATTGGACCTCTGCGTCTAACTCAATTATTTCATTACCTTTGGCTTTGAAGTACTCTAACGCCTTAGCATCTTCATCGCCAATAGTTAGCCAAGAGTCCATTGTTGTCATAAACGCAGCATCTTTTACAAGCTGTTTATCTCCAGCAGATAATTTACCCCAAGCTTTCTTGTTTATAAGTAACTCAAATGGAGCTGTAGGTTGATGCACACCTGGAATGATTACATACTTGGTAACCTTATCAAATCCTGGTGATTTATTTTCCCAAAGCGTTCCCCATTCTGTTGCGTCAATTGTTCCTCTTTCTAAAGCAGTATAAACTTCGCCACCAGGCATAGTCACAGGAGAAGCCCCCATTCCTTTAGAAATTTCTAACCACGCACCAGCAGTTCTTAAC
>CATEYX010000052.1 GCA_949511925.1 Cryomorphaceae bacterium
CATTTCCTGAAGGGCGATTGTCAGTTGCAGGTATTAAGGCAATAACATATTTATCTAATTTGTTGGCTGCAATGGCTTGCATAGCACCAATTACTACGCCAGAACCTCCCATGTCAGTTTTCATTAAATCCATAGAGTTGGCTGTAGGTTTTAAACTTAATCCACCTGTATCATACACTATCCCTTTCCCCACTAAAATAATAGGCTGTTTGTTTGTTGCATTTTTTGGCTTGTATTCCATAATCGTGAAAGTAGGCTCGTCAATACTTCCTTTGTTTACCGCCAATAGCCCTCCCATTTTTAAGGTTTCAATTTTCTTTTTATTGAAAACAGTGGTGTTGACTCCATTTTTTTTACCTGAGTTAACAGCAGCAGCAGCTAAATCCTTAGCTGTCATATGAGAGAAAGGTTCGTTAATTAAATCTCTTGTTAAATAAACAGCATCTACTATATTTTGTAATTCCTCAGTATCGTTTTCTGATGCTTTATTACATAAATATAGTGTTGTTAATTTATTTGGTTTTGGGTCTGTTTTATGAGTAGTAAACGTATAATTTGCTAATGCCACTCCTTCAGCAATTGCTAATACTTCAGTTTGATTTCCTTTTACATCAATAATGATTACAGAATCCTCATCTTTTAGAATTCCTTGTAATTTATCTCCTAATAAACGAGTATCTTCAAGGTGTTTATTTACGTTTTTATCCGCTTTAGGATTCACTACAAAAATTAATCTGTTGTATTGATTAATAGTGATAATTTCTTTGTCTTCCTTTTGCTCCTTTTTGATATAATTAAGCTCATCCTTGCTCAGGGTAAATGCGGATAAATTACTTTTCTTATCGCATAAAATAATTAAATTATCGTCAGCAGAAAATGCTTGTTTCTTTTTGATTATAGTCTTCATATATTGTGTAATTTTGAGGTTACAAAACTAAGTAATTTTATGGAGAGTAAGCTATTGCTTGAAAAGGCATTAAAAAAAGAATTTTTATCATCAGAAGAGGGTCAGTTTTTATACGAAAATGTTCCTACTGCTGATTTGATGTGGACAGCTAATGAATTAAGGCAAATGCAAGTTCCTGGTAATGTTGTTACTTGGCAGATTGACAGAAATGTAAATACGACTAATGCCTGTACTGCTAATTGCAAATTTTGTAATTTTTTTCGTCATCCAAAGCATGAAGAAGTATACATAACCAACATGCAAACTTATAAAGTAAAAATTGAAGAAACTATAAAATATGGTGGGGATCAATTGCTTTTACAAGGAGGGCATCACCCAGATTTAGGGTTGGATTATTACACGAAATTATTCCGTGATTTAAAGTCTCTTTATCCTGATATGAAATTGCATGCACTTGGACCCCCAGAAGTAGCTCATATTTGTAAAATTGGGGGACATACTCATTTGCATGCGTTAACTGAACTAAAGGCGGCCGGAATGGACAGTATGCCAGGAGCAGGGGCAGAAATTTTAAGCGATAGAGTAAGGCGCTTAATTTCAAAAGGAAAATGTACTGGGCAAGAGTGGTTGGATGTTATGAAAGTTGCCCATAAGGTAGGTTTAACCACATCAGCAACTATGATGTTTGGACATATTGAAACCATAGAAGAACGCTTTGATCATTTAGTAAGAATAAGAGATGTACAAGCTCAAAAACCTGAAGAAGAAAACGGTTTTTTAGCCTTTATTGCTTGGCCGTTTATGGATGATGGAACGCTATTGCAAAGAGTAAAAGGTATTAACAACAATACTTCAGCTGATGAGTATATGCGTATGGTTGCTATTAGTAGAATTATGTTGCCAAATATTAAGAATATTCAAACTTCATGGCTTACTGTTGGTGCGGACACAGCGCAACTTACACTACATGGAGGAGCTCATGATATGGGTTCAATAATGATTGAGGAAAATGTAGTTTCGGCTGCAGGAGCACCTCATAGGTTTACGGCTAATAGTATTCAGGAATGCATAAAAGAGGCAGGTTTTGAACCACAACTAAGAACTCAGCATTATGTAGAAAGAGAAATGCCTGAAATGGAAGAACAATTAATAGATTATTAAGATGTTTACAGGAATTATTGAGCAAATAGCTGAGGTTGTTAAAGTTGAAAGTGAAGGAAGCAATGTGCATATTTCCTTGAAGTCGACTATTACTTCAGAATTAAAAATTGACCAAAGTGTAGCGCATAATGGAGTATGCTTAACGGTGGTTAAAATTAACGGAGATGAATATATTGTTACAGCTATTAAAGAAACTTTGGATAAATCCAACATTGGATTATTAGTAGTTGGGAGTAAAGTAAATATAGAAAGGTGTTTAAAAATAGGAGACAGGCTTGATGGCCACATGGTACAAGGTCATGTTGATCAAACTGCAAAGTGTGTTGATGTTAAAAAAGAAAATGGTTCCTATGTATATACGTTTAAGCACAAGGAATCCGATAATATGACGGTGGAGAAAGGTTCTGTTTGTGTAAATGGGATAAGCCTAACGGTTGTTAATTCCAAAGACACCTCTTTTTCAGTTGCCATTATTCCTTACACGTATGAGCATACTAATTTCCATGAGTTTAAAGAGGGTACAGTAGTGAATATTGAATTTGATATTTTAGGAAAATATATTGCTAAGCAATTTATGAGGGACTTATAAAGTCTATTTTTTCAACTCAAATTCAGGCCCACATTCCTTAGTGAGAAAACGGAAATTGATTCCTAATGTAAATTGGTTTTGAGATGCAAATTGAACTCCCTTTAGCTTTTGATAAAGTGGAATTTCACTTGTAGCAAAAAATGTAAAGTTATTTATAGAATAACTTATTTGAGGTATGAAAATCAATTTTTCAGCACCTGTATTATCTTTCTTGTCATTCCAGCTTCCAGCTTCAAATTCAATTAAAAAGTCATCCGTATTATTTTCAAATCTATCTAATTTTGATTGTTTTGCATTTAACTGCCCAATTTTCTCTCCTTTTAGTTGTGTGGTTAATCCCCATTTTCTAAAGAATGTTTTACTTGCAAATAAGGATAAACTTGTATAGTCACCAAATTTATCATCTAATGAATTGTATCCTTTTCTGATGTATAAGGAGTTTGCAAAAAGTCTAAGTTTTTGTTTTTTGTATTCTCTAAAAAAGAAAATATATAGCATGATATCTGCACCTCCAGTTGATAATTGTAAAGTTGAAGGCAAGTACTCAATAGTATTTGATCTAGAAAAATCTACTGTGTCAGTGTGAGAGCCTATAGGTATCTTAATTCCAACCCCTAAAGTAATTTCTGAACGGATGTTGCCTTTAGTTTCATTGTAAATATCATACCTTGGAAAGATAATTAAATCTCCAATTCCTGAATTAGAAAGAGTAGTTGTGGTATCTTTCTCTTTTAAAGCTTTATTTAAGTGATAGCCTGTTGCTAAAGAAAGGGTTAGTCTTTTACTAATCCCATAATCTGTTCTTAAAAACAGGTATTCACTACTAAGCTTATCATATATTCCTCCTTGACTAGCTTCTTCTGTTCCTTCAAAAATTTTACTGGAGGTATTGTTTTGATAATTTAGAGACACCTCCATTTGGTATTTTTGCAATACTCCAGTAGCAGTTCCTCCTGCAATTGGATTACTTCCACCTCCAGAACAGCATCCTTGTGAAAAAGCTAAATTTTGAAATAATAAGCTGAAAATAGCCAGAACAATTAAACGCATGTTGATTATTTATTCAAAGTAAATTTAAGGCTTGTTGTTTTTGAATTGGTGGTCATCTGTAAGAAATAAAGGCCTTTGTTTAGGTTGCTTAAATCTATTGTAGTTTTTTTTGTATTGTTGGTGTTTTGGCTCAATACATTTTCTCCTAACATATTAATTACATTAAGCTGAACAGGTTTTTTGCTGCTGTAATCCACATTAATTATCCCATTTGTTGGATTAGGGTATGCTGTCAAATTTAAATCATTTTCTGATTGCTCATCAATTCCAACTGAAGAAGTAAGAGCAAGTGTTATTGCATTTTCCACTCCAATTTGGGTAGTTTTAGTGTCATTTTCATTATAATATATTGTGTGCGAATTTTTTCCTAAAACAACCACTTTTGGCATCCCTGTGGTCCCATAATCATTCATATCTAATAATGCATCAGAGAAAATAGCATCAGCTGCGATATTATAATTTGCTGCCCATCCTGTTAAATAGGAACATGTATTATTACCAAAGTCATCAGCTAAGTAATACTTTACTCTTCCTGGGTGGCTTGTTGCAAAGGATTGTACCGCATCTGACGCATAACCTGCATAAGTTGCACAAGGTGCACAGGGCATCACCCATGCGATTACAATTACTTTGTCATTATCTAATTCATCAAATAGCGTATGTGATGTTCCGTTACAATCATTAGTTGTAAAATTTGTTGCAGTAGTTTGTGCGTAAGCAAATCCTAAAGTAGTTAGAATTGCTAGAATAATCATTAGGGTCTTTTTCATAAGTATAAATTTATTGTTCTCTTTCGTATTTGCAA
>CATEYX010000053.1 GCA_949511925.1 Cryomorphaceae bacterium
ATAGCATCTGCAAAATTATTAGAAGCTATATCATAAAGCCCTAACTCCATGTGTATAAAACCAATATTATAATGTCCACTACTGTGAGTGAAATTCACTTTATGCAAATCGGCATAAGCCTCCAAGGCAGCATTCCAATCCATAATGCTTTGATAAAACAAAGCTTTATTATAAAGAGTCATCTCATCAGCAGAATCCAATTGAAGAGCATTATTATAATACACCACCGCAATAGTATCTCCCTTGACATGAAACATCTGCCCTAACTGAACAAATCCTTCTTTAAACTCAGGGTTGACATTTACAGCATTCCTGAAACAATTAATTGCATTATCATCTTGCCCTAATTGCTTAAAAGCATAGCCCATTAACATATGGGTTTTAGCCTGGTTGTATTCAATTTTTAATGAGGCATTAAAATAGTCAATAGCTTCTTTGTATTTTGCATAAGCCAACAACAACTCACCTAATAAAGCTTTATACCTCTGATCCTTATCATTTAATGCTATTGCTTTAGTCAGATGATTTTTTACCAATGAAGGAAACTTTCCATTAGCATTGGGTCTTTTTGAAAGTTCAAAATAAATTTCAGCTACAGAATAATGAAAATCAGGATTTAGAGAGTCCAGCTGCACACATTGGTTTAAATCAAAAAGTGCAGACTCTAAATTATTAAGCTCCTTATTGTAGTTAGCTCTATCTAATAATAAAGTAGCGTTTGTTGGGTCTTTTTGAATTGCTTCAGAAAGTAAAACAATTTCTGATTTTTCAGTATTATTTTCTTTACCCCCACCACAAGCACACAATAAAAGAACCGAAAAAAATGCAATTTTACGCATCATCAGTATTTATTCTTGAGTTAAGGCTTCTTTAATTTTTGTTTCAATTTCTAGAGCAAGCTCTGGGTTATCAGCAATCATTTGTTTTACAGCATCACGCCCTTGCCCTAGTTTTGTTTCACCATAACTAAACCATGAACCTGCTTTATTTACAACATCTAAATCTACTGCTTTATCCAACACCTCACCGGAACGAGAAATCCCTTCACCAAACATAATATCAAATTCAACTTTTCTAAAAGGTGGAGCCACTTTATTCTTTACCACTTTCACCCTAGTTCTATTACCAATAATATCTTCTCCATTCTTAATAGCACCAATTCTTCTGATATCTAAACGAATGGAAGAGTAAAACTTAAGCGCATTACCACCAGTAGTAGTTTCAGGGTTTCCGAACATAACACCAATCTTCATTCTAATCTGGTTAATAAAGATAACTGTACATTGTGTTTTACTAATAGTTGCCGTTAGCTTCCTAAGTGCTTGAGACATTAAACGAGCATGAAGTCCCATTTTGGAATCTCCCATTTCTCCCTCAATTTCTGATTTTGGTGTAAGCGCCGCAACTGAATCAATCACTACTAAATCCACTGCTCCAGAACTAATTAAATGATCAGCAATTTCTAAAGCTTGCTCACCATTATCAGGTTGTGAAATGTATAAATTATCAACATCAACACCCAAGTTTTTTGCATATGCAGCATCAAAAGCATGTTCAGCATCAATAAAAGCTGCAATACCTCCTTGCTTTTGTACCTCAGCAATTGCGTGGATTGTTAAAGTTGTTTTCCCTGAAGATTCAGGACCATAAATTTCAATTACTCTACCCCTTGGATAACCACCTATCCCAAGTGCTAAATCCAACCCAATTGAACCAGTTGGTATAGCCTCAATATCTTCAACTACCCTATCACCTAACTTCATTACTACTCCTTTTCCGTAGGATTTTTCTAACTTACCTAAAGTAAGTTCTAATGCTTTTAATTTTGCACTTTGGTCTTTTTTGCTCATAGCTATAAATTTTATACAAATTAGAGGAATTATCTAACAAACATCAAAAAAATGAAGGTAGATTTATTAACAAAATTACTTTTTTAAGAAATACTTACAAATAGCTGTAATACCACACCTTTCGCACTCAGGCCTCCTTGCTTTGCAAAGGTACCTTCCGTGCAATATCATCCAATGGTGCGCAATATTTAATTTCTCTTTTGGGAAAAGTTTTAATAATTGCAATTCGGCTTGCAAAGGGTTTTTAGCATTAGTGGTAAGACCAATTCTATTGGCAACTCTAAACACATGAGTATCTACTGGCATAGCTGGAATATCAAAATAAACAGATCCTACTACATTAGCTGTTTTCCTGCCCACTCCAGGTAATTTTTGTAAATCTTCAATATTTGAAGGAATTTCAGCTTTAAAGTCTTGCATTAGCATTTTTGCCATACCTGACAAATGCTTTGCTTTATTCCTTGGGTAAGTACAGGATTTTATTAAATCAAAAATTGCATCTATTGAGGAATCAGCCATCACTTCAGCTGTGGGCATCTCTCTAAATAAATCCTTTGTAATTATATTGATTCGCTTGTCCGTACATTGTGCCGAAAGCAAAACAGCAACGGTAAGTTCAAAAACATTTGTATAGTCAAGTTCTGTTTTTGCTTCAGGCATATACTCAGAAAAATAAGCTATAAAGTGTTGTGTTCTTTCTTTTTTATTCACAAAACAAAAGTAAAAATAAAAGAGGCCTCTCGACCTCTTTTACTAACCAAAACCACTTAGTTTAACGAAATTAGAATTTTATGTTTAAACTTTGTTCTAATTGCTCTCACTGAACTTGCATACGAAAGAATAGTATCTATAGTTTCTTTTTTTGGTCTAATCTGATTTCCAGAAAGGATACTGTGTACCGATTTGTCAAATAAAGTATATTCTTCTTTTAACAGATGGTTCCACATTTTTAAAGTAGAGTTTTTGCTCATATAGTATTTTTTTAAGTTTCATTACACACCCTGAACGCAATACTCTACTTAATATTATATAAACATAAATTTTATTTCAGTTGCAAATCGATATGTTGCTTTTCGGCTAACTTTCTAAGATTGATTAAAGCATAACGCATTCTACCTAAAGCTGTATTAATACTTGAATTGGTTAAATCTGAAATTTCCTTAAATGATAAATCCTCAAAGTATCTCATCTTTAATACTTCTTTCTGTTCAGCAGGCAGTTGCTCAATTAATACTTTCAAATCTGAATGCACCTGTGTTTGAATCATTATTTCTTCCTGATTCTTACTTCCATCATCTATCACATCAAAAATGTCAAATTCTGAAGTTGGTCTTATCTTTCTCATTTTTGACTCCTTTCTGAAATGATCAATCACTAAATTATGAGAGATACGCATCATCCAAGGTAAGAACTTACCTTCCTCATTGTACTTTCCTTTTTGTAAGGAGTTAATTACTTTAATAAAGGCATCCTGAAAGATGTCTTCAGCAATATCACGATTTTTAACTTTAGACATAATAAAAGCAAATACTCTGCTTTTATGTCTACTTAATAAAACCTCAAATGATTTATTATCACCATTTAGAAAATTTTGTACTAATACTTTATCGGAGAAATTGCCTAACAACATATACTTTTTTTTTAATTAATAAGAATTTAAAAGTAAATGTGTGGCTATAGGCGGATATATTGTTAGTTAATTGTACGAATTAATTGACAAATATAGTAAAACAATTTTAAATATCCAAATCTTATTTCTTAGCTTTGCGAATTATGTAAAAATTAGATGACCAAAAAACAAATAAATACTAGCGATAATATTGTGATTAGGGGCGCACGCGTTCACAACCTTAAAAACATCTCAATTAACATCCCGAAAGACAAGTTAATTGTTATTTCTGGAGTGTCAGGAAGTGGAAAATCGTCATTAGCCTTTGACACTTTGTTTGCTGAAGGGCAAAGACGCTACATTGAAAGTCTATCGTCATATGCCCGTCAATTCCTTGGGAAATTACAGAAACCAGAAGTAGATGAAATACTTGGGATTTGCCCTGCGATTGCTATTGAACAGAAAACAACTACCAATAATCCAAGGTCAACTATTGGTACAAGTACCGAAATATACGATTACCTGAAACTACTGTTTGCTAGAGTAGGCAAAACGATTTCACCAATTTCAGGAAAACAAGTAAAACGCCAACAAGTAAGTGATGTGGTTGACTTTATTACAAAACAGAAAAAGGAAGAAACTATAATTATAACCGCTAACTATAAACGGGAAGAAAACATCAGTATTCTTTCTACTTTAAGACAACAAGGTTTTTCTCGTGTAATACACCAAGGACAAGTAACGAAAATAAAAGATTTACTTAAGGATGAAACAAAGGTATCAGACAGTAATATACAAGTTGTAATTGACCGTATAATTATTGATAACGCTGATATTAAAGGTAGGATTGCTGATTCTGTACAAACTGCCTTTTTTGAAGGCAATGGAGAATGCAATGTTTTAATCCAACAGGAAAATTACCATTTCTCTAATAAATTTGAATTAGACGGAGTACAATTTGAGAAACCATCCACTCATTTCTTTGCTTTCAATAACCCGCATGGAGCTTGCAGAAAATGTGAAGGTTTTGGCTCCATCCTTGGTATTGATAAAAAGAAAGTAATCATCAATGAAAACTTATCCGTTTATCAAGGTGTTATAAGCTGTTGGGGTGGAGAAAAACTAAGCAAATGGAAGGATCGTTTTATTATACGTGCCGCAAAGTTTGATTTTCCAGTACACAGGCCATACAATGAGTTAACAAAAGAAGAAAAAGTTATCCTTTGGAACGGAAAAGGAAAGTGCAAAGGGATACAGCAGTTTTTTCAAAAGCTAGAAAGCCAAAAATACAAAATACAAAACCGAGTTCTTATCGCTAGATATAGAGGGAAAACAGATTGTGATGAATGTGATGGATCTAGGTTAAGAAAAGACGCTCTTTATGTACAAGTTGCAGGTAAAAGTATAGCTGATATTGTAAAGATGAATATTGAGCAAGCACTTTTATTTTTCAACAATATCAAGCTAGACACTTCTGATAGTAAAGTTGCTGACCGACTAACACAAGAAATAACAAGTAGATTACACTATTTAAATGAAGTAGGGCTGAGCTATCTTACTCTAGATAGAAAATCAAACACTTTATCAGGTGGAGAATCGCAAAGAATTAACCTTGCCACTTCTATTGGGAGTTCATTAGTAGGTGCTATGTACATATTAGACGAGCCCAGCATTGGTTTGCATTCCAAGGATACTGAACGACTTATCAAAATATTGAAAGAACTGAGAGATATTGGTAATACGGTTATAGTAGTTGAACATGATGAGGAAATAATGGAACAAGCCGACCAAATTATTGATATTGGTCCTGAAGCAGGGATTCATGGTGGAGAAATTATTTTCCAAGGTAAATTAAAAGACATATATAAAGAGAAAAAAAGTTTAACTACTCAATATCTTGCCGGAAAACTAGTAATTCCTGTACCTAAAAAAAGAAGAAGTACTAAAGATAGGATTATTATTGATGGAATTAATAAACATAACCTAAAAAATATAAGTGTTGAGTTTCCTTTAAACGGACTCACCTTGGTTACAGGAATGAGTGGTTCTGGAAAATCCACATTAGTAAGAGATATTTTAAAACCTGCTTTAAATACGCATTTCGGTAATTTTAGCAAAGCAAATAAGAACTACGAAAACATAAGTATCAGCACAAAAAACCTGACTAAGTTGGAGTTTATTGACCAGAATCCTATTGGAAAATCATCAAGGTCGAACCCAGCAACATATGTAAAAGTATATGATGATATTAGGAAACTATTTGCTAGACAGCCTTTAGCTGAAACTAGAAAATACAAAATAGGATTCTTTTCTTTTAATGTTGATGGTGGTAGATGCGAACATTGTAAAGGAGAAGGAGAAACAACTGTAGAAATGCAGTTTATGGCAGATGTACATTTAGAATGTGAACATTGTAAAGGAAGGCGTTTTAAAAAAGAAATATTAGAGATAAAAGTTGGAGATAAGAATATCTCGGATATCTTAAACTTATCCGTTTATGAAGCTATTGAGTTTTTTGAAAGCAATAATGAAACCAGTATTGCACGAAAACTAAAACCCTTACAAGATGTTGGATTGAACTATATAAAACTTGGACAATCCTCCAATACGCTAAGTGGTGGTGAAGCACAGAGAATAAAATTAGCTTCATTTTTAGGTAAAGGAAATACACCTGAAAAAACATTATTTATCTTTGATGAACCAACTACGGGTTTACATTTTCATGATATAAATAAACTCCTTAATTCCTTTTATGCACTCATTGAAAAAGGACATTCAATTGTTTGTATTGAACATAATTTGGATGTCATAAAATGTGCCGATTGGATAATTGATCTTGGTCCTGAAGGAGGGGATAAAGGAGGTGATATTGTATTTACAGGAACACCTGAAGAAATAGTAAATTGTAAAAAATCAATCACTGGTCAGTTTCTTAAAAAGAAACTTTAATCTATCCCTTATAAAAAGAAAAGCCGAGTAAATACTCGGCTTTTTCTTATTTAAAAACATCTAACAGTTTTTATAAAATCTATATTATTTCTTTTTAGCTTTCTTGTCCTTTGCAATCTGCTTGTCTTTAGCTTTCTTGTCCTTTGCAGCCTGCTTGTCTTTAGCTTTCTTGTCCTTTGCAACCTGCTTATCTTTAGCTTTCTTGTCCTTTGCAGCCTGCTTGTCTTTAGCTTTCTTGTCCTTAGCGACTTGCTGATTTTTTACCATTTTCTGCAAATAAGTCGGATCTACTACTTCATCAACTTTTTTGTCTTTAGCAGCTTGCTCATCTTTAGTTTTTTTAAACTTAGTAGCTGGTTTTACTCTAGTACTCTTACTAGATTTAGATGATGTAACCGTTTTGGATTCTACTTTTTTAGCTGATTGTTTATTTACCTTTTGTAATTTTATACAACTACCACAATCAACTTTGGAATTTAACAACATTAATGTATTCTCCCAAACATAAGCATCCTGCGCTTTAGCCATACCTTCTTTAGTGAAATATGAGATTAAAAATCTGTTACTATCAAAAACCATATAAATAGAAGTTTCATCTTGAAAGTATAATTCTCCATTATTTCTTGATGATTCTAAATAAACTAAATCAGCATTATCTTTAATGAATTTATGCACATACTTATACTCAACAATCAACTGACTTAAAGCAAGGTTTTGATGAATATCATATGGCTGAATTGCAAGAGTAGAATTAACCTCTTCAGGTGACATTCCTAAATTAATATTAAATATCTTGTCTATTGTTGTATAAATATTTTTTGTTACTTTACTCTGCCCAAAGACATTAAAGCTACAAGTAACTAAAAGTACAACGATTAATTTTTTTATATTATTTTTCATTATTGTTTTGTTTTTATATTAGCTCCTGCTTTAGCTTTAATTTCAAAAT
>CATEYX010000054.1 GCA_949511925.1 Cryomorphaceae bacterium
AAGGTGTGTAAAATCACCTTTATTATTTACTGAACCACCTAATACTATTTGAGCAGTATTGTCTTCAATAATCTTATATACCTCATCAAATTCATACTGAGTTGGATAACGAAAAAGAAGATTATCAAAAGCAGCATTAATAAAATTAAAAGTATTCATATTAATGTTATCATAAACTGAATTGAAAATCATTCTTCTATGCATTTCATTGAGTTCAATAAGGCCGTTATAGTATTGCAATTCTGATATTAAAACATTATTTAGTTTATGATAATTTAAAAGTTTCTTATTAGCATCCAGCATATTTCCATTAACTGAATCAACTAAATAAGCCGAATAATGAATACTTAATTCAGATCCTATATAATTATTAGAAGCCCCCTCAATTAGTCGTACTTTTATCATATCATACATCCTATGATAATAGGCAAATTTATAAGATGAATCTCCTTCAATAAAACTGGTGTCAGATTGTAGTTTTATTATCAGTTCCCCTCTACTTTCTAAAGTAATATCCTTATCTCTTAAAAACTGAACATCACTTTCCATTTCTGTATCTAGAGGTTCTCTACCAAGTAAATCAATATATAATCGGTTTACATAATTTTCCAATAACAAAGTAGGGATTTCACCATAATATGGCGCATCATTATCATTAATAATTTCAATGTCTTTCTTACAGGATAATAACCCAATAAGGAAAAGGAATATATATAATGATTTATTATGCATCATATTTAAACTACTATTTTATTCTATAACTATTCTCTTTTCTACTGTTCCATCATCATAGATATAAAAAAGAACATCATTCTTAGAACCTTTTGTTTCTCTACCTAATAGGTCAGTAATTTTAAGAAGTGTTTTGTTTGTAGTCTGTTCTTCAACTCCACTTACTATACAAGCATTATCACAAGCAGCTTGACTAGCATACATTCCTGCTCCAGTTCCAGGATCAGTACAAGTACCCATTCCGTCACAATCCCAAGATGGCGTAGTCGCACAAACACTGTTACAAGCAACTAAAGAATTATACGAACCTTGACCTGTTCCTGGGTCAATGCAACCTTGTCCAGTTATACAGTCCCAAGATGGCGTAATCGCACAAGCACTATTACAAACACCTAAAGAATTATATGCACCTAAACCTGTTCCAGGATCAATACAAGTCCCATTTATACAATCCCAAGATGGAGCTATATTTATACACATACTCTGACAATTAGCTTGGGTAGCAAATTGGCCTAAACCTGTCCCTGGATCTATACATCCTGCTGTTGTACAATCCCAAGTTGGAGATGGAAGCATACACATAGTCTGACAATTAGCTTGAGTAGCATATTGACCCATACCAGTTCCTGGATCAACACAAGCCCCATTTACACAATCCCAAGATGGCGTCACAGCAACACAAGCAACATTACAAGCTGCTAAAGAAGTATAAGCACCTAAACCTGTTCCTGGATCAATACAAGCACCATTTATACAATCCCAAGAAGGTAAAGGAACTGCACAAGGCAATATTTGACCATTAGGACCAATAGCAGAAGTATAAGTAAAAATTCCTTGCTGCATTGCTATACATGGATTTCCATATTGCATTCCATCACAACCACATACAGGATCATAAATAAAAGTACAAGGCCCTCCACCACCATTAGGAATACAACTTTCACAAATTGTAGTATCACAACCTGTACTTAAATCAGTAATTGTCACACACCAACCCGAATAAAAAGGTTTTTGATTTGAAGAACCTACTGGAGTTCCATCATTCCACCCATAAGTATATTGTGAAACACCATTAACAGTAGCATTCATCATAATAGGAGGTGCTGAATAAGGAACTGTAACCACCCCATTTGTAAGTGAACAAGGAACTGTTTGAGCTAGAACATTAGAAGTTGAAAATGCTAGCAATAAAGAAAATAGTAAAGTGTAAAAGTTTTTCATTGTATTTTTTTAATTAAGTGGTAAATATAATTAATAAAAGAGTGCTATGCAAAATATGATTTAATTTTCTAAACAATTATTATTCTCTCAACATATTATCTAGCAAACAGAAGCTCTCCTTTTTCAGTTTCATCAGTAAATTTATAACCTAAATTTGAAAAATATTTTAAATTCTCTGGGTTTTTAATTTTATTTTTAATTATAAAATTTACCATTTCACCTCTAGCTTTTTTTGCATAAAATGAAATCACTTTTAATTTTCCATTTTTAAAATCCTTAAATACTGGAGTAATTACAGGATTATCAAATTTGCTTAGCTGTAATGCTTTACTATATTCCTCTGATGCTAAATTAATAATTTCTTCTTCATTTTTTAGTTCTGATTGAAGTGATTGATGCAATCTATTCTCCCAAAATTTATATAAATTATTTCCGGATTTTGTTCTCAACTTTGTTCCCATCTCTAATCGATAAGGAAAAATCAAATCTTTTGGTTTAAGCAAACCGTATAAGCCTGATAAAATTCTTAAGTTTTCTTGTGCAAAGTCTAATTCAATATTAGTAAGGGAATCAGCTTTTAATCCTTGGTAAACATCACCCTTAAACATAAACAAAGCTTGCCCTACATCTTTAGTATTCCAATCTTGAAACCTTTGCCAATTTAATTGAGCTAAATTATCACTTAATTTCATCAAGCTTTTTATATCACTAACAGTATAATTTTTTAACTCCTTTACTAGATAGTTAGTTTCTTTTAAAAACTGAATAGATGTTCCTTTATTTATAAAATTATCATTAGCAATTTTTTTAGCCGGAGAAATTATTATCTTCATTCTTATATTGTATTATTGCACAAAATTATCAATTTAATTCATGTATAACATACTAAAAAAATATAAACTAACTTCATTACACCTAATGGTAGTTATTTTAGGGTTAACTGGAGTATTTGGGAAATTAATTTCGTTAAGTGCAATCCATTTAGTTTGGTACAGAATGGGTATAGCCTTTGTAAGTATCGCTATCTTTCTAGCTTTTAAAAAACAATTATTTAGTGTTAGTAAAAAAGATTTTCTTGGTCTTTTAGGAGTTGGTGCTTTAGTTACCTTCCATTGGTTATGCTTTTTCGAATCAATAAAAGTATCAACAGTATCAGTTGCAGTAGTTTGCTTGGCCACTTCTTCACTTTTTTCAGCACTAATTGAACCTTTTTTCTTCAAAAGAAAGTTTCTTTTTTATGAAGTAATAATGGGCATAGTAGTTGTTGCTGCATTAGCCTTTATTATGGGCACTGAAACAAAGTATTTTTGGGGATATTTTTATGGGATAATGGCTGCTTTGCTTGCTACACTATTCACTTTGTTTAATGCCAAGTACATTAATAACGTTGGGGCCGCTAAAATCACAATGATTGAAATGCTTTCAGGAGTAATTATTATCAGTTGTATTTTATTTTTCCAGCAAGATTATACTGTATTCACAACTAAAATCTCGATTACTGATCTAAAATACCTTATTATTTTAGGAACACTTTGTACTGCTATGGTTTTTGTTTGGTTAACCGAAATCATGAGACACATAACTCCATACTCTTTAATAATGGCAATAAACCTTGAGCCTGTATACAGTATAATTTTTGCGCTAATAATTTTTGGAGACAACGAACTAATGAGCAACTCTTTCTACTTAGGAAGTTGTGTTATTATTGGAATAGTTTTTTTGGATGGATATTTAAAAAATAGGCAATAGTTATAGTGAAAATTCGTTTTGATTATTAATTTTGCACACTCAAAAATATATTATGAAAAAAATAACTTTATTACTTATCCTTTGTTTAACAATAACATCTCAATCTTACTCGCAAAGTAAATTTGGTAAAACAAAAATTAATAAAAACTCAAATACAGAAAAAGTTAAGGAGGAAAAAATTAACACCACAGAACAAGAATTAGCAGGCTATTCTATTAACGGGCAAATAGAAGGACTACAAGACTCCTCAGTTATGTTAGCTTACTACTTTGGAGGAAAACAATATGCTACAGACACAGCTAAAGTTATAAACGGAAAATTTTCATTTCAAGGAGAAAAGCAATTACAAGGAGGAATGTATTTAGTTGTATTAGCAAATCAACAATACTTTGATATTATAGTTTCAGAGCAGCATTTTTCATTCTCAACTAAACTTGATGACTTAATTGGCAGTATGTCTTTTAAAAACTCAATTGAAAATCCTCCTTTTTATGAGTATTTAAACTTTATTACTCAAATGCAAAAACAAGTAACACCAATAAGGCAGCAACTTGAAACTGCAGAAGGAGATGCAAAAAAATTATTGCAAGAAGAAGCTAATGCTATTGATGCGAAAGTAAAGAAATTCAGAGCAGATTTTATGATAAATAATAAGGATAAATTTTTCTCAAAAATTGTTACTGCAACTACTGAAATTGTAATACCAGAATCACCATTAGATAGTACAGGAAATCCTGACAAGACATTTCCTTACCGATTTTATAAAAACCATTTTTGGGATAATATTGATTTCTCTGATGCAAGAATGTTAAGAACTCCTATTTTCTTTAACAAGATGGACCAGTACTTGAATAAATTAACAGCAAAACACCCTGATTCAATCAATGTTTCTGCTGATGTTCTTATTAAACTTTCAAAAGCAAATGGGGATATTTTTCAATATGTAGTATCCTACATTACATCAACTTACGAACGTTCAAAAATCATGGGGATGGATGCAGTATTCGTACACATGGTTGAAAAATATTACATAACTAATCAATGTGATTGGGTGGATTCAACACAGCTGGTTAAAATTGCAGATAGAGCCCAAAAAATTGCACCCAACTTAATTGGTAGAGAAGCATCAGAATTTCTTGATTTTTACGGAAGACCTTTCATGAAAGATACTTTAGGAAAAACACATACTCTACAAGAAATAAAAGCAAATTATACCCTATTGGTATTTTATGGACCAACTTGCGGTCATTGTAAAAAGGAAATACCAAGAATAAAAAATGAATTGGATTCCTTAATAGGAACAGGAGTGAATATAAAGACCTTTGCGGTAGGAACAGAGTTTGATAAAGCAGAATGGAAAAATTTTATAAATTCTAAAAAAATTGGGGATTGGATTAATGTTTCAGACATCAATCATGATGATGAAGGAAATCCTGTAGCAAGTAGTGATTGGAGAGATAAGTATGACATCTACTCTACTCCTGTACTGTATTTATTAGATAAAGATAAAAAGATAATTGCTAAACGAATTTCTTACAAGCAAATTACTGAGATAATCGGAAAAATAGAAGGTAACAAGTAAACCTACAGCATTACTTCAGTAGCACCAGCATCCTTAGATAGGTAAAAGCGTAAATTATAATTACGTAATAATTTATGTACTTCAGCTTTAAGAGTACCAGTTCCTATTCCGTGTACAATAATTAGTTTTTGATAATTGCTATTTAATGCCTTTTCAATTCTTAAATGACATTCATTCAATTGAATCTGAACAATTTCAAAATTATCCAAATACTGATAACTAACACTTAAAAGCTCAATATGTAAATCAATTTTTAAAATGGAAGAACTCTTATCTCTTTTAAAAGAATTACTCGACTTGTTATCGTTATCCTTTTGATGAAAGTAATTACCATAAGCTAAGGCCTTATCTGTATTTGCTTCAACTTTAACTAAATCCTTTACAGAGGACAAAACTTCAAAACCATCTTCAGTTTGTACGGTTACTTTGTAGGCAGAATTGATTCTAACTATTTCTCCTTTCTGATTTTCAGTTTTGAAAAGGACTTTATCGCCAAGTTTAAATTGCATTAGAAATATATTGAATGTGCATACAATTTTCCATTACTAAGCTCTAAAGTTGGCATAGGAAATTTTATGAAACCAAAAGAATGTAAAACTGTATTCAATATTTTTCTTTTTGTTTTTACCCGTGTTAAATCAATATCTAATGAAAGCAGAAACTGTCTTCTTCTCTGAGAATCATTTTCTTTTTGATAAGCAGAAACCATTCCATCAGCACCATGTCCAACTGCAACATTTAACCACTTAGGGAAATTGGTAGTTTGAATATCAAATAAGGTTTTTAGATTAAATGACAACCAGTAGGTTTGTCCGTTATAATCTTTTAAAGCTCTTTGCATGTGGTTCTCGCCTAACTGCTCAGGGTTTTCACTAGCCCATTCTGATGGAAAGTATGAGTATTTTAATTGTATCCTTTGCTCATTCCATTTTAGTGCTTGACCAATTGCCAATAGGGAACCTGTAGTGTTTGCTAATAAGTCTCCTGATGACGCTCCCCATTGCTTAGACTGCCCATCCAACACTTCTATTATTGATAAAAAAAAAGTTCCTGTCAAACCACCATACCAAATTGCATTCTTTCGCTTCATGCCAGTCCACTGGTAAGCCTTAATTCCTGCAACACCACTATAGTAGGAAGTTGTAACATGGCCTAACTTATCCATTTGTAGCCATTCCTCATTATCATTTATAAAATGAAAACTGCTTTTAGGATAATCAGCATACCAAAGCTGATTTAAACCTACTAAAGCTACAGTATATGTGGCTGCCTCTGAAATTAATAAGATGTTTCTCTTTTTCTTGTCAACAGCACTTGGTAAGTCTATATCCAAACTGTTATTCTGATAAGTAGGCGTTTTCAAATCCTGAGATGAACTAGTACTAAAAATGAAACAAAATAATATCAGAAACAGATGTTTCATTTACAAGATAGTCGCTTTGGCATCAGCCAAAATATCAAATACTTTTTCTTGTGTTGAAGCCTCAGCATAAGTACGTAAAACAGGCTCAGTACCTGAAGGGCGAATCATAAGCCAAGTATCTTCATCAAAGAAGAACTTAAAACCATCAGTAGTTTCAATTCTATCTACTTTATATTTTCCAAACTGAGTAAATTTACCGGCTTTACAATCTTCAATAATTCTTAATTTAGTGTCATTATCAATATGTAAATCAATACGTTCAAAAGCAAATTCACCTACAATCTCATATACCTCAGCTATTAAATCCTCAAGTGATTTTCCTGATTTCGCCATAAATTCAAACAAGATTAATCCCATCCAAATACCATCACGCTCAGGAATATGACCTGTAATAGCAATACCTCCTGATTCCTCACCTCCTAGCATTACATCTTCAGTTATCATTTTACCAGCGATATGCTTAAAGCCAATCTGGACTGTTTCTTGTTCTAGACCATAGTGCTTACACATTTGTTCTACTTTTACTGAACATGAAAATGCAGTAACCACTTTACCTTTCATTCCTTTATATTTCACCATATAATGGATTAACAAAAGAATGATATGATGAGAATCTACAAAATTTCCTTTGCTATCATAAAGCCCAATTCTGTCAGCATCCCCATCAGTTGCCAAGCCACAATCCAAAGCATTATTTTTCATCAAATCAGAAAACTCTTGTAAGTTTCTATGAATAGGTTCAGGAGCAGTTCCTAAAAACCCAGGATTATCATCACAATGCAATAAAGTAGCTTCAGGTAACAAACGTTTTACAACATTCATACCTGCACCAAACATTGCATCATAAGCAAAATTCATGTCAGAATTACGGATAGCCTCCAAATCAAAATTAGCCTTGGCATGTTCACAATACATCTCTTCCAAATCAACATAAATCACTTTTCCTTCAGCAACTAAATCCTCCATGCTTATTGCATTATAGTCAACTGAATTTGAATCTGGAATTTTATTTTCAACAGCAGTAATATCAACAGGAAGTAAAGGTCCTCCAAAATCACCTTTTAGCTTGTATCCATTATAACTTGGAGGATTATGAGAAGCTGTAATCACAACCCCAAGTGATGCTTTTTCACTAACAACACCTAGCGAAACCATTGGGGTAGAAACAAAACCTTTTGCTAATTTTACCAAAATACCTTTACTTGCCAATACCTTTGCAGCTGTTTCAGCAAAAAGCTCACCAGCAAAGCGGCAATCGTGCCCAATAACCACTGATGGATTTTCATTATTTTGATTCAACCAATCAGCTACAGCAATACTTACTCTAGCTACATTATCTGATGTATATTCTTTTGCAATAATAGCTCTCCAGCCATCTGTTCCAAATTTAATTTTAGTCATTTTATTTTCTTTTATAGGGCTGCAAATTTATATAATTAACGCATTATTTTACGCTTATTTAATGCCTTTTGATATTTGCGTGCATTTACTAGATGTTTTGCATAAGTTTTAGCGAAATTATGGTAGCCAGTAAAATCCTCTTTGGCACACATAAAAATATAATTATGTTCGCTTGCATTCAACACAGCATCTATTGCATTAATTGATGGAATACAGATAGGACCAGGAGGTAAACCTTTGTTCTTATAAGTATTGAAAGGTGATTCAACTTTTTTATCTTTATTCAATACTCTTTTTATTGTAAAATCACCTAGTGCAAAAATAAGGGTTGGATCCGATTCTAACTTCATTCGTTTTTTCAAACGATTAAGGTATACCCCTGCTATCTCGGGGCGTTCATCTCTTTTTATACTTTGCTCTTTTTCCACTATTGAAGCCAAAACAGCAACTTGATAATAATTAAGTTTTATATCAGCTGCCTTTTTCTTTCGGCTCGAATTCCAGAAATTCGAATACTCTTTTACCATTCTGTTCACAAAACCATCTACTGAAGTGTTCCAATAAAACTCATAAGTATTAGGAATAAATAAACAAGCTACATTATCAGTGTTAAGTTGTAATTTATTTAAGAATATAGTGTCAGTAATATAATTTAAGATTGATAAAGAATCTGCTTCTATTTGACTAGCAATTTTACCCGCTAATTGTTCTTTATTTCTCAAATTATTAAAGGTGACTTTTATTGGTGTTTGCTTACCTGATCGTAATAAATTAACTAAATCATTATTATTTAATGCTCTATTAATTCTATACCTGCCTGATTTAATATTAGCATCGTATTTTTTTTGTTTTGCTAACCACTCAAATGAGTTGGCGTTTATCAATAATCCATTTTCTGAGAGTATTTTTACTACATCAGTAAATTCGGAATTACTTGGAATGTAAATATACTTTTCGTCATTATCAGGCATTACTATATTGGGTTGATATACTCTTGAATACAACTCATATACCATACCACCACATCCAATTATTGCAAGAAGAACAAATGCAGTTACAAACTTACGAAAAGATGATTTTTTCTTAAATTTTCTTTTTCTTTTCATATTATAGATTTTTTAAAATTAATCTGGCATTATGATTCGGAGCAATTTCTAAAATTTTATTGAGATATACTTTTACATCTTTCATTTTATTTTGCATTTGTGCTGAAAGAACTAAATTTTCATAGGCCAATACATAGTCAGGATCTAAAGCAATAGCTTGTTTTAAATACAATTCTGCTTTTAGAAAATTTTGCTGTAAAATGAATATATACCCTAAATTTAGGTGTATTTCTTTATGTGTAGGATTAAGTGCTAATGCAGTTTCAAAAATTAATTTAGCTGCTTTTAATTGCTTGTTATCAATTAGAAAAGCCCCAAGCTTTAACTTATAATCAATTACGAACGGCATAAGCGAAACTGCATTATCATGATACCTTTTAGCATCCACTGCTAAGTTTTTTAATGCGAACACCTCACCCATTCTACTATAAGCCAATGCCAAGTCGTTGTTGTTGTGTTTTAAGGAATCAATGGTATTACTCATCACAAAGTTAACCAGTCCTTTGTTGTCATTCTTAAGATAGTAATATTGTATAAAAGCAGGGAAATCAATAGTTGTTTTATTTAGTAAAATGAAAGCACTATCCAAATATATTGGATTTTGCTCAAAGCTTTCAAAACGCTTTAAATAAGCCTTTGCTTTTGACAGATTAGTTGGAGTATCATTATTGATGGCAAACAAACCTAAGAAATTTCCTTTTTTGGTTTTTTTAGTGGAAGGAAATGCTATTTTATGGTCAGTGATACTTACATGTTGTATGTCAGTAGAGGTTGAATTTGGCATATGACAAGAAGTACAATTTTGGGTTTCTTCCTCTTTACAAACATCATGACATTGCATGCATTTATTATCAAAATAGCTAGCGGATAAATTAGTCACACTCTTGTGCGGATTGTGGCAGGTAACACAAGTCATTTCAGAAGATTTAAAACAAGCGCTTTGCTTTAATCTATCCACATGTGAGGCCATTATAAATGATTCTTCATTTTCATACTTTGGCAAATAGACATCCATTACATCACTTAAATGCTGACCAGGTTTAAAATCAGTGAATCTTTTTCCTTCATTTAAAATAGCCGTACCTTGTAAATGACATCTTTGGCAAACATCAAACTGCAAATCCACAGGCAACCTATTAGGATTTACAATTGAATAATCTATGTATTTTGAGGTATCAATAATATTTCCAGCCAACTTTTGTTTTACATGCACCTCTCCGGGCCCATGGCATCTTTCACAATCTATTCCGCTAGATATAGCTTCATATTTATTAAGCGAACCCTCAACATGGGTTGGGTAAGCATTATGGCAACTCATACACTCCAACCCAATTGCACGAGAAAAACGCGTATTATTTCCATTTTCAAATCCTGGCGGTAAGTCGGCAATTTTATCTTGACAGTAATAAGTGTATGGCATTTGGTGTACATAGCCATTAATTTCGAATAAGTGAGAATTAGTATGTTGCCCACTACCTATTTTATAATTCACTTTTTTGATAAGTTGATGCGTAGTATCCTTTCCCTTTATTCGGAATTCTTTTAAATACAGGCTATCATTTTTCCAAAAAGGTTGGTAGGATAAATTTTTAATAGAATCATGAATGATTAGCATTTCAGAATCCGATAAAGCTGAATGTTCTTTTGTTGCAAAGTGAAAGGACTTTCCCATTCCTGTTTGCATATAGGAATCATATATTTCAACATGACAAGCTCGGCATTGCTGTTTACCTATGTACTTTACGGTATCATTATGATTTAAATATTCGGTATAAGTACTTACCTCCCCCCTTTGGCAAGCGAACAAAAGGACAGAGATAATAAATAGTATTAAACTATTTTTCATCTTTTGAGCACATAATTGTTTTGGCGTACCATCTCAAAATCAAGAGATTGAAATAAAGCCAAACTTGCTTTATTATCCAAGAAAATTCCTGTGTGCAATTGCTTTAAATGTAATTTTTCCCAAGCATACTTAATAAGTAAAGTAAGGGACTGCTTAGCAAAACCTTTTCGTCTATATGCCTTAAGAATAACGATACCTATACCTGCGGATTGTTTTTTAAAATTGTATTCATACAAATCAATACAACCTATTGCTTTTCCTTTCCAATCAATTACAAATCGAAACTGTTCGGCAATAGCAATATCTTGTTTGGCATGACTTATGTAATTTGCTAAATCTGCTAATGAAAACGGCTCAGCCGTACCACTAACGGCCCAAATTGATTTATCATTTTCTAATGAAAATAGAAAATCCAAATCAGTATCTTCTAAAGACCTGAGTTTTATTTCAGCAGATACTAGCATGCAAATTCGCCAGCAAACACCATGCTAGCCTCACCGCTTAACCAAATATTACGGTAACCACCATTAAACTCTTCAAAGCTAACTGTCAGTTCACCTCCTTTAGTTTTTACACTCACAAGTGTTTCTTCAATACAATTCGCATAATGCATAGCAATAGATGTAGCAACAACTCCTGTTCCGCAACTTAGCGTTTCTGCTTCCACACCTCTTTCATAAGTACGCACTTGCAATTCAGTAGCATCCAAAACAAAATTTACATTTATTCCATCCTTTTTAAAAGGAGCTGAATTTCTTATTTTTTTTCCTTCTTTTTCAACATCAATATAGTCCAACTCGTCCACCATTTCAATATAATGAGGTGAGCCAGTATTTAAGACTAAACCATCACCTACGCCTTCAATTTCTTTAACATCTTGCATTTGCAGATAAATTCCATCATCCATTAACTTTCCTTTATGTTCTCCATCAATTGCCATAAAATTAGTTTCACTTTCTGTCATTTCTAACATTTGAGCAAAGGCGATTATACATCTCCCTCCATTCCCACACATGCTGGATTGCTTTCCGTCAGCATTAAAATAAATCATCTCAAAATCAAGAGTATCATGCTCACGCAATAGAATTAAACCATCCGCACCTATTCCCATTCTTCTTTCACAGAGTGCAGCAATCAAATCATTATCTGTTAGGTCAAATTCTTTTTCTCTATCATCAATCATGATGAAATCATTTCCTGTACCTTGGTATTTGTAAAATTCTATAATCATGTGGTAAAAGTAGAAAATAGTTGCTGGTTATAAGTTATTAGTCGTTAGTTTTTAAAAATCAAGAATGGGCAACAATCAATAACATTGGCTTAGTCGTTAATTTTACCAGTTCCTTTAGGCTCATTTATTTATAAAACCTACTTTTGCAGCTCTTTTATAACTAAAAATAAAGCACATGTCAGCATCTTATGAAACACAATTGAATGATTGGGTAAATAAAGAAAAATTAGGAGTAGATTTATTAAACTCTGTAGGTACTTTAATGTACGATAAAGGAATTGAATTAATCCTTTTTAGAAATCAATTATTAGAAATTGGGGTTTCGGAATTGATGAATTCTATTTCGTACGCTAACAATGTTGTAAACAGAAAAGTAAATATTGAAACTGCTGCTGCATTGGCTAATGAAATGTTAAACCTTGATTTAGCTCCTTCAAAATTAGATATAGGCTTACTAAGTGCTGAATATTTTGAGCAAGGCGCAACAGATGTTAATGCTTTCTTAACTGAAAAACTAGCTAACTTTATTGGTGCGGACAAGGACAAAGTTAAACCAAAAGATGTTATCCTTTATGGATTTGGTAGAATTGGAAGACTTGCAGCCAGAGAGCTTATAAAACAAGCTGGAAAAGGACAACAGTTAAGATTAAAAGCGATTGTTGTAAGACGATTAACTGATGCTCAAATTATCAAAAGAGCTGATTTGTTAAGAAACGATTCTGTTCATGGTGCTTTTAAAGGAGTTGTTGACGTGGACTTGACTAACCAAGCTATTGTTGTTAACGGACAAGTTATCAAATTTATTGATGGAGGAAACCCTGAAGATATTAACTATACTATACATGGAATTAACAATGCTTTATTAATTGATAATACAGGGGCATTTACCGACAAAGAAGCTTTGTCGAGACACTTACAATCCAAAGGAGTAAACAAAGTATTATTAACCGCTCCTGGAAAAGGAATTCCAAATATTGTTTACGGAATTAACTCTAAAGAAATTGATGTTGATGCAACTGATATTTTTTCAGCAGCATCCTGTACAACAAACTGTATTGCTCCTATTTTGCATGTAGTTGAAAACAAATATGGCGTAAACAAAGGACATTTGGAAACTGTGCATTCTTATACTAATGACCAAAACTTATTGGACAACATGCACAACAAACCAAGAAGAGGAAGGTCGGCAGCTATTAACATGGTTATCACCTCAACAGGAGCAGGTAATGCGGTTACTAAGGTTATTCCTTCATTAGCAGGGAAACTTTCAGCAAATGCTGTTCGTGTACCTACCCCAAATGTTTCATTAGCAATTTTAAAACTGAACTTACACAAAGCGACTTCATTGGAAGATATTAATGAAACAATGAGAGAGGCAGCTTTAAAAGGAAATTTGGTAAACCAAATAAACTATCAGGTTGATCCTGAATTAGTATCTACTGATATTATAGGAAACAACTGCTGCTCGGTATATGACAGTAAAGCAACTATTGTTACTGAGGATGGTGAGGATGTAGTACTTTATGTTTGGTATGACAATGAGTTTGGTTACACAAAACAAGTTATCCGTTTAGCAAAACTAATTGCTAAAGTAAGAAGATTAACTTACTATTAATAGTTACAAAAATTGAAGTTAAAGGAAAATTATTTTCTTGGTTATAAGTTACTAAATTCATCTTTTACAGGTTTATCAATTGGTATATTGTTTACGATATACCAACCGCTTACTGACCCTTCTATTTACTCTTTAGGTGGTATAGTATTGGCTGCAGCAATGTTGGTTATTGCTAAGTTTTACGACCGTTTATTAAATATCCAAAAGTTTTTTCAAATCTCAATGGGAGTTGAAATTATAATGCTGATGACTTTATTGTTATTTATGGTTTTGCAATACACGTTCACCTCTGCCCTATTGGTTTACATGGGCTATCAGTTTACTTTTATTTTTGGAGGTTATTTGGTTAGGGCCGAAACGTTAGTTGCAAAGGATAAAGAATTATTAGGAAAAATTGATATCAATAAACAATTGGGCTATTTGCTTGGCTTGGGCCTTTCGTTTTTGTTTTACAAAGCACTGGAATATGGCTTTGAACTTACTGATGCAAAAATACAAATTAATATCCTACATTATTTTTTGGTTGCACTGCAGACAATAATCATTTTAGTATTGGCGAATTCTTTTAGCTGGAAACAAAAAAACAAAACAAATACTCAGCTTTCTAAGAAGTAATTACTGTTAAACAATCAACAACACTACATCTCATCAAAATCAACCACTACATTGGCTGATGCTGGCCTAGCTTGACAACCCAACACATAGCCTTCAGCCACTTCATCTTCAGATAAAGAATAATTAGCATCCATAGTAACGCTACCTTCCATTACTTTAGCTCTACAAGTGCAACATACAGCTCCTTTACACGAAAAAGGTACATCAGCACCTTGTTCCATGGCAGCATCAAGTATTGTTTGTCCTTTATTGGAAAGCGTAAATTCAAAATCTTCTCCATCAACACTTACTAGTACATTTGAAATAATTTCATCAGAATCATTATCAGTAACATCTGTTTTTTCAACAGTTGTAAATCGCTCAAAATTTATCTTTTTCTGGTTGATATTATTAAGTAACAGTAATTCATTTGTATTGTCAATCAACTCTCCTGGACCACAAATAAAATAAGCATCAGCAGTTTTTAAGGACATAAAAGTATTCAGCATTTGCTGAATCGTATTCTTGTCTAACCTTCCGTTTATAGCTCCAGCAACACCCTCTCTTGAATACGCATTATGTATTTTTAATCGATCAGAATTATTTATTTGTAATTGTTGTAATTCATCGGCAAACATGCTCGAATCTTTCGTTTTATTTCCGTAGATAAGTGTAAATTTTGCAGCACTGGGCTTTGCTAATTCTGTTTTTATCATAGCTATAATTGGAGTAACACCACTACCTGCACAAATCCCCACAATATGTTTGTTATCCCCCTTTATTATAAAATTACCTGATGGTGGCATAACCTGCAAAACATCTCCATGCTTAACACTTTCTGTCAAAAAAGTAGACATCCTCCCTTGTTCTACTTTTTTCACTCCAATCGTTACGCCTTCAGAATTCATACTGCAAATAGAATAAGCTCTTCTAACTTCTTCTCCATTTATATCCTGCTTTATAGTAATATATTGTCCTGCTTCAAATTGAAATAAGGCATTATTACTTACTTCAAAACTAATTGCAACTGCATCAGCTGTAAGCCTAGCAATACTTGTTATTGTTAAAGGATGAAACTTATTCATAATCATAAAATTTCTGCAAAAATATCATTTTAGATAAAAACGATTAGTATATTGTGACAAATATCACAAATAGCAAAACATAAATTCATAAATTTGCAACTTAAAATATTTACTATGAACGAAATTAAATTTCAAGAGCGTATTGATGCAGAGAAAAAAATTGAGCCTAAGGATTGGATGCCGGAGGCTTATCGTAAGCACTTAATTCGTCAAATTTCCCAACATGCCCATTCTGAAATTATTGGAATGCAGCCTGAAGGAAATTGGATTACTAGAGCCCCATCACTTAGAGCGAAAATGATATTATTAGCCAAAGTACAGGATGAAGCAGGGCATGGTTTATATTTATATTCCGCTTGTGAAACTTTAGGTATTTCTCGTGAAGAATTAGTAAAACAACTCCATGATGGAAAAGCAAAATACTCATCTATATTTAATTACCCTACTTTAAGTTGGGCGGATATGGGTGCTGTTGGCTGGTTAGTTGATGGTGCTGCAATTGTAAATCAAGTTTCATTGCAAAGAACCTCTTACGGCCCTTATTCAAGAGGAATGGTTAAAATTTGTAAAGAAGAAAGTTTCCACCAACGCCAAGGTTATGAAATAATGGCAGAAATGGCAAAAGGAACACCTGAACAAAAAGCTATGGCACAAGATGCTTTAAATCGTTTTTGGTGGCCTTCCATTATGATGTTTGGTCCACAGGATTCTGATTCCCCAAGAACAGGGAATGCTATGAAATGGAAGATAAAACGACAAACCAATGACGATTTACGTCAAGATTTTATTAA
>CATEYX010000055.1 GCA_949511925.1 Cryomorphaceae bacterium
CCATTCCCAGAAAGGTTAGCCGCTTCAAAGTCATCAGAAAAATCAAGTGTATTACACACAGGGAAAATACATGATAAACTATCATTTACATTACAAGTAGCACAATAATTAAGTGCTAAAGGATCTAAACATCCAGGGTATAAACATGAACCGTCATCAAATATAGCCAAAGGGTCATAATTTGAAGCAAACGGATCAGTACATCCTGCAGTACAAGTAGAATTTAAATTAAGATTCTGAGTGCCAGGAGCACCACCAGAAGCAACAACAAGAGCTACACCAGCAGAATCTAATGATAAAGTCCAAGAAACTTCACCTTGCCATGCACCACCATCACAAGAAAGTATATAGCAACCATCAGGAATACAGAAGTTTTCTAACCCTGTAGAACCTGATAAAATAGTTCCAGTTGCAACAACATTACCTGAAAGATCAGATAAATTCCATACATTTCCGTTCCAACCATCTCCATAAGAATCCACCATGTCTAAAGTTAATGCGTTATCCGCACAACCATAAGCACATGATCCGTCATCAAATGATGCTAGAGGATCGTAATTAGTTGCTGTAGGGTCTGTACAACCAGAAGTACAAATTACGTTGATTGAAATGATATCAACACCAGACAGCCCGGTAATAAGACCTCCTGAACCATAAACGGTTCCAGCAGAGTCAATAATTTGATAAGTACCACCATTCCAACCATCACCCCAAGAGTCATACAACTCCATAGCGTAACAGCCGTCAGCGACATCTACCCAATTGTCAATGGCAACACCATTGAGTGAGTAATAACCAGCAAGAGTCGAATCTACCGTAGAACCAGCGTTGTCGACTAACGACCAACTGATTTCACCAGCAAACGATCCACCAGTTACTTGGACATTTACCCATGTAGCAGAAACTGTAGACACTGAAAGTGCTAAAGCTGCTAGAAAGGTAAACATCATTTTACTAAACTTGTTTTTCATAATACATGTTTTAATTATTAAATTGGTTAATTATATGTAAAAAGCCACTATGCTGGGGCACAATGACTGAGTTACCGAAAATGAAATACGCGAAAAACCCACACCAATATAGGCGTGAATTCTGAACCAGTTTAACCTGATAAAAATAGTTTTTCGTCATAATTTTTCTTTGTTTTTGTCGTAAAACAAGACTGTAAACATAATAATTTTTTCTTACAAATCGAATTTTATTGCATTAAAATTTGAGTTATTAACATGCTTTTATTAATAAAAGAAGCCAATAAATACTTTCACAAATTATTACGAATACTGAATGCTATTAGTTTCAAAATAAGGTGTTAATTCACAAAGAACTAATACAAAGAATAACTAACACATTATATATATAGGCGCAGCCACCAATAAAAATTTTAAATATTTACGCAATTTAATACTAATTTCATTCGTAAAATTGAGAATTGATAAAAAATTTAGGATAATGATAGTTTTTGTATATTTGCCACCTTACAATAAATAAATAAGAATATGAATAAATTTCTACTTCTACTTACTGCTACAATCTACTTAAGTGCAACTGCTATAGCACAGATACCAAATAATCTTTTAGTAAATACTATAAACCCAACAGATGTTGATTTAAGCTGGGACGATAGCGGACCTAGTCCTTGCTCGTCAAATTATGGTTTTAGATACAAAGAATCTACGGCATCAAGCTGGACAAATCCAGGCGGAACAATTACTAATACTGGAGGTACACAATTTTATAACTTAAATGGATTAACGGATTTAACAACTTATAATTGGAAAGTTAAATGTGGAGGGGCATGGGAGAACGGACCTGACTTTACAACAACCTCCTCTTGTTCTAATATTATATCACAAAATAATACAGGATTCTCAAACGTTTACGGCTATGGTAATAATAACCAAACAATAGACACATTAGTAATTACAAACTTATCTAATTGCCCCCTTAATATTAGACCAGAATTTATTATTTCTCACCAAGACTCAGCAATAGAACAAGGTGATTTATCAATAAAGTGGTGGAATACAAATATAGGGACAGGAATTTGGTCAACAATTCAATATAGTATAAATGCTAATGGAGAGGCTATTGGTTTCTGGAATTATCCAGCCTCAACTGATTCAACTGGACTAACATTAAATATAGCTCAAAGTAGTCCATTGATAATTAGAGTTCATTTTAATAATGCAAATAATAATCCAAATACAAATTTAGCACCACTTGGGAACTACTTAGCAACGTGGAATACACAAGAAGTTGACGCTTCAGGAAATTTTATTCAAACTTTAGCTACTAACAACATTCCATTAGCCCTTGTTGATTGTTCAATTTGGTTAGTTGATAGTACCAGCTTTACAAACAGCGCATGTATTGGTGTTGCCGGAGGAACAGCTTCTATTTTATCAGTAACTAACGGTACTGGACAATATAATTACACCTGGAGTGATGGACAAAATACAGCAACAGCTACTGGTTTATCTCCCGGAACGTATACATGTATAGTGGAGGATGCCAATTGGGGATGTGGTGAGCAAAAAAGTTTCACCATAGCTCAGGCAGACTCTCTAAATGCATCTTTAACAGGAACTAACATTACTTGTAGTGGCCTTACTGATGGTACTCTAGCGGCAATAGCAACAGGAGGTTCAGCATCATACAAATATCAATGGACCCCAACATTAGCTCCGAGTCCAAATCAATCTGGATTAAGCGCATCACTCTATACTTTAACACTAATTGACATAACTTGTGGAGGCTATGTCACTGCAAATTTTAACATAACAGAGCCTGACCCTTTACAACATAACACTATTAGTTCTCAGAATTTTTCTTGTGACAGTTTAAATTGCACAGGAGGTATTAACTTAAACTTATCAGGAGGAAATGCACCATATTCTATTTCTTGGAGTAATGGTGATTCATTAGCAGTAAGAAACAATTTATGTGCTGGAACTTATACAATAACAGTTAATGATTCAAACTCTTGCCCGCCTTTAGCTATTACTAGAACAATTAGCAATACCCCTAGTACTCCATCTATAACTATTCTACCAACAGATAATTTTTCATGCGACACTAGTATTTGTAATGGCGAAATAAATATCACAGAAAATCCCGGAGCAACACCTTACACCTATTTATGGAATAATAGTAATACAAATACTAACCTATCTGGATTATGTTCCAGTTCAAATTCTGTTGTTGTTACCGATACAAATTCATGTATTTTTGACACATCAGGGATAATAATAAATTTTAATTCTTCTTCATTACCAGAGTTAACGATAACAGGAAACAATGTGAGTTGTAGCAATGCTGGAGATGGAAGTGCTATTATTTCTTCAATATCTAATTTATCATATTGCCCTTCAGGACCTGGTACACCAGACTATTCAAATATTGAGCTAGTGCGCTTGGTTGGTGATGGAGATTCTATTGTTAATAATACAGCAAATCTTGCTGACACATATGAAGACTATACCTCACAATTCACAACCCTAACACCTAATCAAATTTATTCTCTAGATATAGTTTTGGGAGTTTACAACCCTTTAGGTACTGGATGGTTTTCAGGTGCTAAGGCTTATATTGATTGGAATATTGATGGTGATTTTGATGATATTGGGGAGGAAATAGGAGTAATATCAAATCAAGATAATACAATCCCAACTCAAGCTACTTTATCATTCACAGTCCCAAGTAATATGATCTCAGGACCAACAAGACTTAGAGTAGTTTCTCAATTCGATAATGATGTATTTGGAGCATGTGAAGACGGAGTCTTTGATATGATAAACTTTATATTCACAGACCCGACCTATGGTGCAACTGAAGATTATACTGTAGTAATCAGCGGTTCTATTCCACCTACTTATTTATGGAGTAATGGTGCAACTACACAGCAAATAACTGGATTATCTGCAGGAATTTATTCTTGTATACTAACTGATAATAATGGATGTAGTAATACAGATACAATTGAAATTTTGGAAGCTGCACCAATAACAGTTTCGAGTTCCATTACAGACATTGACTGTAACGGATTAAATAATGGTACAGTAACATTATCTATAACAGGAGGAACTTCACCTTATACTATTAATTGGAATGGATCTGACACTAACGCATTATATAGCGGACAACATAATTATACAATAACAGATAATAATGGTTGTATATTCTCTGATTCAATTCTTATTTTTGAACCAGCAGTAATGACCTTAACATCATTAATCTCAAATAACATAACCTGTTATAATGATTCTGACGGATCAATTGACTTAATTGTAAGTGGTGGTAGCGGTACGTATTCCTACTCTTGGAGTAATGGTGCTATAACTCAAAATTTATCAAATATTTCTGATGGACAATATCTAGTCACAGTTACTGACACCAATAACTGCATACTTAATGACACAATAATAATTTATGAGCCTGATAGTTTATCAATTACCATTGACAACATAACTGACCAAACAAGTTGCTCTCCTGTTAATGGAAGTATTAGTATATCCACAACCGGAGGAACCAATCCATATTCATTCTCTTGGAGCAATGGAGAAACTACTGAAGATATCACATCTCTTACAGCAAACACATATATCCTATCATTATATGACAACAATAGCTGTTTCGCTCAAGACACATTTGTAATAACTTCTTTAACAGCTCCAATAATATTATCTTTGGATAGCAGTAATTATAATGGATCTTCAATTTCATGTAACAATTCTAATGATGGATACTTAGTTGCCAATACAAGTGGCGGTTCAGGAAGTTTATCAGTATTATGGAGTAATGGAAGTACAAGTGATACTATTATTAATTTATCCGAAGGATTATACAGTGTAACTGTTAGTGATAGTGCCAACTGCTCATATTCAGATAGCATTTACATTTATGAGCCACAAGCAATATCAGTATATCGACAAGCAGGGCAAGGAAATTGTGCATCCCTAAATCAAAACATAGCAATAACACTAGTTATAACCGGAGGAACTCCGGGCTATTTAGCCAATTGGTACGGAATTAATCCTGATTCATTAATACTTGACTCTACTTACTCATATACTATAACAGATACAAATAATTGTTATATCACAGATACATTTACCCTTAGCTTAGCGGCTCCATTAACTATGTTAGGTAGCAAAACTGATGTAGGATGTTATGCTGATAGTACAGGAACTGCTTCTTTTCAAATTACTGGTGGAACTCTACCTTATTCCTTCACATGGAGCAATGGCGATACATCAACTATAGCTCAAAATCTTCCAGCAGGATCCTTCACATGTACCGTGTCAGATTATAATGGCTGTAGTATTAGTGATTCAATAATTATTAGTGAACCAAGCCTTTCATTATCTACTACGTTAAGTGTAATTGATCCTATCAATTGCTATGGAGACAATGGAACTGCAAATATAGCTGTTACCGGAGGAGTTTCGCCATACAACCTATTGTGGTCAAACTTACTGACAGATACTATCTCTATTGATACATTAGCAACAAACTTAATAGTAGGCTTTACCTATTGCACAATTAAAGACGACAATAACTGTATTCTTAGGGATTCTATATTTATTAATGAGAATGATAGCCTTTACACTATAAACACTATATCTGATTACAATAATTATTCTGTTTCATGTAATGGACTAAATGATGGATCAATTAACATTTCAATTATTGGAGGATTTGGACCCTTTAATACAAAATGGAATAATATAAATGACTCTACTTATATTGATAGTTTATCTCAAGGAACATACACTTTAGAAATTGAGGATTCTTTAGGGTGTCAATTTAATATGCTGGTAACAATTACTGAGCCAAGTCAAATAAACATGATAAAAACACATGAAGATGCTAGCTGTCATGGATATAATGATGGATCATTATCTTTCTCTATAGCTGGAGGGCTTCCCTCATACTCTATCTCAGGAGCAACAATTAATCCATCAGTAAATTCAGATACTGTATCGATTGATAGTGTATACGCTAGCACGCAAATTTTTACAATAATTGATCAAAATAACTGTATTTATATTGACAGTATTATAATCTCAGAACCCTCTGCTATTTTTGCCCATACGACTTTATCCAATTTTAATGGTGTAAATGTTAGTTGCAAAGGGCAAAGTAATGGATTTATAATTCTTGATTCAATATCAAATGGTATTGTACCATATAATTTTTATTGGTCAGATGCTAATGGAGTCTCTTTAATCAATTTTCCAGTTAACGATTCTTTATCAGTTGGAAATTATTCCTTAACTATATCGGACGGTTCAGCTTGTCCGCCCTTAGTTCAAGATTTCTTTATTACAGAGCCAAATTTCGGATTAATCTCACATATTGATTCTTTTAATGTAACATGTTATAATGATTGCAATGGAACATTGATTCCAACATCATTTGATGGAACACCTCCATATAACTTCACTTGGACTTACCCAAATGGATTAATAGATGTTAATGATACTATCAATGACCTATGTCCGGGAAATTATGACTTATTAGTTACAGATGCCAATGGATGTAATAATATTCTTAGTTCATCTATTACTGAACCATCTCCTATCTCAATTCAACTTTCAACTCTCAATAATGTTAGTGTTTATGGTAATAATGATGGAGCTATATCTGTACAAGCAAATGGCGGAAATGGAAACTTCACTTATTCATGGAGTAATGGAGGAAATACTGACTCAATATTTAATTTAACAGCAGGAATATATAATGTTATGATGGTTGATACATTAGGGTGTTCAGACTCTTCTGTTTATTTGATTACTGAACCTTTAGCTCTAACTCTTAACTTTAACAGCTTAAATAGCAACCTATCAACTAGTTGTTATGACAGTTGTAACGGATCAATTTACATCAATCCTTTATTTTCTCCTTTAGCAACATTTACAACTTACTGGAATGGTCCAAATGGATTTAGCTCAACAGATGAAGATATATTTAATTTATGTGCAGGAGTATATAATTTATCAGTCATATCTGGTGGGGATTCAACACACTATATTTTTGATGTAACTCAACCAAATGAGCTTGAAGTTTCTATATACACAGACAGTATTCTATGTTATAATAGTAATGCTTTATTAACAGCCTATACTTATGGGGGAACATTACCTTATTCATTTACATGGAGTGATAGTACTTCAAATATCAGTACAATACTAAGTGCAGGAATTCATAATATACAAATAACAGATGCAAATGGCTGTATAGTTAGGGATACTACTACATTATTAAACCCTGACACAATGATTATAACAACTGCAATTTCAAATATTAGTTGTTACAATGGTTCAGATGGAATTATTAACTTATTAGTAAGTCAAGGGGCTCCTCCATACATATTTTCAGTAAATAATGGAATAAGTTACCAAAGCAATAATAACTTTATGGGCCTATCTTCTGGAAATTATACTATTAAGATAATGGATAGTAATAACTGTTCGGAAAATACAAATATCACTATTGATAATCCTTTACCCTTCACAGCAACAATAGATATATTAAATTCAACTAGTGTTAGTTGTTACGGATTATGTGATGCGACACCAATCTTCTTAACTACAAATGCTATTGGGAGTGTAACACAAGATTGGGGTGTTAATAATGCAACACCTTTATGTGCTGGGACTTACAGCTGTTCATTAACAGACGGGAATGGATGCATTACAACAGTAAATAATATTACAATTAGCCAACCTGACCCACTTGTTTTAACTTTTTCTAATGAAGATACTACTACTTGTAATAATAATGGAGATGATGGTTTGGCTCAAGCAACTATTCAGGGAGGTACAGGTTCTTATGATTTCTTATGGTCAAATGGGGAGATCACTCAATCTATTTCAAATCTTATTCCTGGGATATATAATGTAAATATTACAGATGTAAATGGATGTTCAATATCTGACGATATAACAATCATAAATAATCCTACACCATTTTTAATTGGAATAACATATAATTCTAATATTCTAAGTGCAGACTTATCTAGTGGAGGAGTGCCAAATTCATATATTTGGAACACAGGTGAAATAACTCAGAATATTTCACCAATCTCAAATGGCCAATATTGGGTTATTGCTGAAAGTGCCTTAGGCTGCATTTCTGACACAGCATTTAATAATGTAAATGATCTAATTAGTGGTACAACAAGTATTCAATCCACTAAACTCAAAATTTTTCCAAATCCAACATCAGGATTAATAAATATTTATTCAGATGATAAAATAACTGAATTATCAATCGTTAACAATATTGGAGAAGAAGTACTATTTAAAAATATAACTACATCAAAATTAGACATTTCACATCTTCCAAGTGGAATATATTTTATACGTTTAAAAGTAAATAATCAAATAGTAAATCATAAAATATTACTTCAATAATTTTTCATACTTTGCAATCGAAATAGAAAACTATACAAAAATGATAAAAAAGACTCTTTACCTATTAGTAATTACACTAGTAACTTTCACATCTGGCATTACTGCAAGTAACTTAGACTCAACACTATACAATTCTAATCTTAAAGCATTTACATGGGAACCAATTTCAGATGTAAAAGATATTTTACAATATGAAAACCCTAAAAATTTAACTAAACGAGCTATTGACCAGTCAAAGTTAGCGGAAGTACATTATTCTAGTGCAGTAGAATTAATGAAAAAGAAAGAATACACTTCTGCTATCAATGAATTCAAAAGCGCAATGAAAAGGTATAAAAGAGCTAAACTAAGTGATGATGGATTAAATTTCATTAGAGTTAACATGGCATTATGCTATGCTAACTCAGGAAACAATGAAGATATCGCTCTTAGTAAACGTTTCTTGAACCTAGTTACTTCTAAAATATATTCTAATAGCAATTGGACATATAATACTGCTATAGCTCACTATAAAATTGGAAATTTTTCTGAAGCAGCATCATTCCTTAGTTCGATTATCAGAAAAGATGAATTTGATTTCCAATCATATGTAACACTTGAAGATATATATAGAAACTCTGGAAATGAAAAAGATGCTGATAAAGTGATTGAGAGAATGGAAACAGCTAAGGCTAAACTAATCGCACAGAATCAAAAATCAAAACCATCTAAAAAACAAAAAACAAAAAAAGAAAAAAATAAAAAATTCATCCCTAAAGGAGAGCGTCCAGACATAAAAAATCTTAAAATCCAAAGTAAAGATGATCATCTTCAATATAATAAAGTTGACAGAATTAACGATAGAAGTATGATTCAAATTCAAGAAGGAATTGGAGAATACAACCTTGGTGTAAAAGCTTTGAGCAACAAAGAATATACAACTGCACAGGTGCATCTTAAGAATACTGAAAAGAAATTAAAAAGAGGAAAAATAAATGATGATGGATTAAACTTTACAAGAGGAAACTTAGCTATTGCTTTCTTAGCAAGTGGAGAAAAAAGAGGAATAGGGCAATCTAAAAGACATCTAGGAAAGTTAACTCCTAAAATATATAAAGACAGAAAGTGGACCTATAACCTAGCAGTTGCTCATTATACTTTTGCAACTAATTCAAGAGGAGCAACAAAGTCAGAGTATATGAGCAAAGCAATAAAACTATTTAAAACAGTTATTAAAACAGATAGGTTATTTCTTCCTGCTCATGAAAATTTAATCTACATATTTAAAGAAATAGATGAGGATAGTAAAGCAATTAGAGCACAACAGAACTATGAAAAATGTAGAAATGAACTAATAAAATCATTTAGCAGACAAGATCAAGTAGCACTTGGTATGAGTGATTTACACATTTTTAGAGTGAAACTTGGTACATTTGGAGAATATAACACGCCAGCAACTTTATTTGATGAAGATGAGCTAATAACAATTCCTATTAATGAAAATAATACTACCTATATAGCAGGGATGTTTTATAACCTTGAGGATGCAATTAAATATCAGAAAAGAATGTTGCGAAAGGGATATGAAAATGCACTAATAATAGCATATAAAAATGGCAATGAAATAGAGTTTTAATAATCCTGAAAAGTTGAGAACGGAAAAGTTCTAATACCAACTGAATACCATAAAGAAGTCTGATCTAATAGATCAGACTTTTCATTTTTATAAAATACTGAACCGAATACATCAAACCATTTAAACGAATAAGCCATTTCAGTATGTAAAGTGTTTATCTGCGTAGCAATTCCTTGTCCATTAAAATTCCCATATGAATATTCATCTCCATCCCCTTGAGCGTCAAAATCAGTAGCAAATATATTTTGCCCATAGTGCGTATAAAGAGAATCTAAACCAACTTTAGCATGCGTTAATTTAATACTAAACTTCCATTTTTCTTTACTATAATTTACAAGCGCAACTAATTCTTTAAAATTTGCACCCAAAGGATGTGCTAAGGATTGGTTTAAATGAGTGTAAGATTGCATGGGCTCTTTGTGCGCGTAAGTATAGGGTTGTGCTTGATTATATTCCAATAATACATTTACTCCTTTAAAAGAAGATTTAACACCAAATTGATAAGCAAACTTATTCTGAAAAAAACCACCACCATATTCCTCATCCCTATCCTTTTGTCTAGATATATTCAAATCATCTAATAAAAGCTGACCATACAAAGTTGTTATCTTAAGTTTTGCATTAAAATTCACCCCCATTAACACATTATCAGGCGAATGTTTTGAAAACTCCACTGGGCGATAAAAAATAATTGGATTCAAATATTCAACATCATATCCCCTATTATAATTTTCATCTTTTGCTTGCCAAATTACACCCTCAAAAATACCAATATTTATATTTTCTGTAAAACTAAAATCCAAAAAGTGAATGGAAGAATGCTTTTTTCTATTCTGATTTGGATCTTGTATATCCAAGAAAGTAGTGTATAAATTATAATATCTAACTCTTCCAAATTCAGTAGATAATTTTAAATACGGATAAGGAGAGTGTTCAGCAGATAACATAAGAGAACGATACCCATTTCCTATAAAGTGTTTTCCCTTTCCAAAATCAACAGTTATGAATTTATTCACAAAATACTTCAGGTTATATTGCAACCTACTTTTATCTCTTCCAAATCCAGGGAAAACAAGTAATGAATCTTGATATTCGTTTATCAATGCATTATGATTTCCTCCTAAGTAATCAAAATGAGAAGTAAAAGTTATTTTATTATTAAGATTAGAAGACAAACTAGCTCCAAATAAATATGTACCTATATAATCTGATTTACTAGCTGACTCTATGCCAAATAATCTTGAACCTATACTAAAATGTTGATTTGTATCAGAATCACAACTTATAAGCGAATCAGAATAATCGTTAAATAGAGAATGGTTTTCAGCAGAATAAAATGTATTTATCTGAGAGCTTGCAGAAATAGGAAAGAATAATATTAAGCAAAATTTATAAAGCGTTTTCATCACCCTTAAATATATTCCAAACTGTATAAAAAATAATATTAATATCAACTGATAAAGACCAATTTTCAATATACCAAACATCTAAACGAACACGCCCCTCCATATCCCTTAATTCCTTAGTTTCTCCTCTATAGCCTTTTATCTGAGCTGCTCCTGTAATACCTGGCTTCACTAACTGACGAACCATGTACTTATTAATCAAAGCAGAATATTCCTCAGTATGCAACAACATGTGAGGTCTTGGTCCCACTATGGACATATCGCCCATAAACACATTAAAAAATTGAGGGAATTCATCTAAAGATGATCTTCTAAGGAAAGCACCTATTTTGGTAATACGAGTATCACCTTTAAATGCTTGCTTGGTATCTGCGTCAACACTCTGATTCATAGAACGAAACTTAAAACACATAAACTCCACATTACCTACTCCAGAGCGCGCCTGCCTAAACAACACAGGCCCTTTTGATGAGAGCTTAATTAAAATCGCAATAACAGGATATAACCAAGACAATACAAAAACAATAACTAAAGCTGAAAACAAGATATCAAATATTCGTTTAAAAAACCGATTTGTAATATCAGTAAGCGGTTCAGCTCTTAATGTTACTACAGGTACATCATCATAAAAATCAATATTTACACGTTTAAAAAGAAAGCCCCTAAAATCAGGAATTATTTTAAAGCGAATCATATTTTGATCACAAAAATCAACTAAACCTTTAATCTTTTGAGTATAAGTTAATGGCATGCAATAATAGATCTCATCAACCTCATTATTCAAAGCAAATGATTCTAATTCATGCAATCCACCTTTACGAATATTATCCTTAACATCAAAAGAAATATCACTATCAGAAAAAATACCTTTAACTCTTATACCTAAAACATCATCTGAAATAAAATAATTATACAATTGATTTGCAACCTCATTACCACCAATAATTAATACTCTTTTATAATTAAAGCCAGATTTTCTAAAAAGATAAATTAATTTAATTGCCGAATAACGCCAAAACATTATTAAAACAAAAAGCAAGACATAAGTTGCATATAAATGCTCTCTTGAAAACTCAGAAGCTTTAAGTGAAAACAGAATAGCACTAATAACTAAAGCATTAAAAATAAAAGCCTTAAATAAATTAAAAAGAACCCTATCTAACCTTCTTAATCGCTTCAGTTTATACAATTTAAGAAACAAAGCAACCAAGACCCAAATTCCATTAAAAATGATGAACAAAAATTTGTATTTATCAGAGAACATTAAAGTCTCAAATTTTAAATAATAAGTAAGTAAAAATGCAAAATTTACAATGAACAAATCACCTGTAAAGTGAATTACCCAAAAATATTGTGAATATCCTTTCATCTAATACAAAGATATCAATTAACTCAAGCTATGATAAGTACCAAGCATACATTTTTCAACAGCTTTGTTATGAGATATTTCATGTTTCTATCAGGCTCTAAATACTAAATTCAAAAACAATCTTAAATACGATTAGCTTAACTTATTCTTAAATAAATCAAATATAATAATAATAATTGCATGTGGATAATCAATAAAATATCGCCTTATTAATTTCGGTTCATCATACATTCTGAAAAAAGCCCGTAATCCTAAAGTATTTACCCAATTTGGGTAATACCTAATTCCTGCTGCGGTTTGGTGCAGGAAACCTCCACATGTGTAGCCTTTTCCAGTCCAACCAGAATTTTTCAAATCAATCAAAAATTGTTCTTGCAATGGAGTTCCCATTCCACAAATAACATAATCAGCTTTTAGAGAATTAATAATATCCAAAACAACAACTATCTCATTATCATTAATATAACCATCTCGATAACCACAGATATTTAATTTAGGAAACTGATCCTTAATATTCTTAATAGCTAAATCAATTACTTTAGGTTTCGATCCAATAAAATAAAGTGATTTATTATTTTTAATTGCATCATTAAAGACTACAGGAGCTAAGGAAGTCATATCAAAGCTTTTTCGCTTATATTTAAATCCAAATAAATTTAATAAAATCACTAATAAACCTCCATCAATATTAATATTAAAATGACTTAACTGATCCTTATTACTCCTTGCTAACAAATAAGAAAAAGGGTTTAAAAATGTAGTAATCATTTTATTATTATTCTTATTTTTAATCAATTCTATCATTTAATTTCTTTTGTTATATATATTCTTTTTGCAACAATTAATAAAGATAAGAATAACCACAGAAATAGCATTGTTGTAGCGTCTAAGTCTAAAACATCGGTAAAGCTATTCATAATATAAACCAACATTAAAAATTTCCCATATTTAAAGAAACGGGTAAAGTTATTATCAGAATACACTTTCACTTTTAATTTATTCCAGATTAAAAATACAATAGAAATGAAAAGTGTAAACCCAATTACTCCCTGTTTATACAAAGTACCTAAGTAATAACTATGAGAACCCAAAGGGTAAGCTAAACCTTTGACATCCCGTTCCGTTCCCCATCCGAAAATAGGTCTTTCCAAAAAACTATTATAAGTTTGAATATAAATTTTCATTCTAGTATTCGCACTACCCTCTCCTCTTGAGTACAATAGCAAGTCAATTATTTGATGCAAAATACCAGATTGCTCTAACCACAATAAAAATAAAGCACATAATAATAACCCTATTCCAAAAATAGAAAACTTTATTGAAAAATTTTTTATCGAAATGAAACGAAACATAATATATCCTATTGAAAAAGCCATAATAGCTACCCGACCAGTTGTAAAAAGCAGAGCTAATCCCATCATACTAAATGAAAAAATATAGAAATTTCTTGTCATTCCCTTGTTAATATTAGCGAGAAATAATGCTATTGGCATTGTAATAGCTAAAGTTGAAGAAAACATTGTTGAATATAGAAAAAAGGAACTCACCCTAAAATAAGTACCAATTCCAATAAACCAATTATAAAAACCAATATTTCTTACAGCAATAACGCTACCATATCCTGTTTTAGCTATTGAATTAGGCATAAAATAACCCGTTAAAGATTTAAACTGAATTCTAAATAATTCAAAAGAAAAACCTAAAACACCAACTATTGATGCAATTAACATAACAACAATAACTGCTTTTAATAACTTTTCAATCTGCCACCATTTATCTATCACATTCCAAGTAATAACTAAAAGCATTAGCGCAGTAAGATATGTGCTTAAATTCCTAAAATAAGTAATATACCTGATTTTTTCTATAATACTAAAAAAAGAAATGCCATAAACGACAATAAAGAATGCCAATAAAAGCGTAATAATATTTGTTCTAAATTCCCATTTATTATAAATACAAAATTGAATAAAAATAAGCCCAATAGCAAAACACCAAAGAAACTGCTCCATTCCTAAAAACCACCAAAGTGGAAACAAAAGAATTAAGTAATATAATTCTGATACAATTCTATTTTTTAATCCTTGTCGCAAAAGCTTTTAGATATTTAAAGCAATGAATTGATAAGTACGCTTTGCTCCGTCGCTATCACTGTACTGATTATACATCTTCTTAATTACTTGATAATCCAAAACGCTTTCCTTTAAAGCATCTGGATGTTTAAAAAACAATTCTAACTTCTCATAGAAACCATTAAAATCATATGCCTTATGTCCTGGCGTTACGGTATCGTACTCATCATACATGGAACGATCCTTGGTTAAATAATCTTCTTTATCATAAGGATAAAACAATACCGGCTTATCTGTCAATAAGAAGTCAAAGAAAATAGACGAATAATCAGTGATTAACAAATCAACCTTTGAAAATAACGGATACATATCACTTTCGTTATCCAATACTCTAATATTACTATACTCTTCTTTGATAGCCATAGAATAATCATGTCTGTGTAATTTAATAAGAAAGGTAGCATCATTCTTCCTTAATAAATCATTCAATCGACCCCATTCAATAGGCGCTTCTCTATTAAAGCGATTTGTGTCACGAAAAGTAGGTGCGTATAAAATTGTCTTCTCAGTAGAAATAGAATCAATAATATTTTGCTCAAATACTAAATACCTAGCATACAAACTAGGATTAGAGATAATGTCATTTCTAGGGTAGCCCGTAACTTCAATTTTTTTAGAACCAAAAGCAGAATTGAAATATCCTTTTACTTTCTCAGATGTAGCAATCATCAAGTCTGCAACCACAAACCATTCCGGCATAATCATTCTAACTAAATAACGTTTTATGCCCCAGGTGTGATTACCTATATAGAAAGCGTTATGCTTAACTGTTATATCTCTATCAATTGTTTTTAATGGAGAGCCATGCCAAAGATTTACTTTAATTGCACCAGCTGAAGCCCAATGATTAATACTTCCTGTCCGAGAATCATAGACATATACTTTTGAAGATAAACTTAACCACAAGCCTTTTGCACTATATTTATAATACGCATTAAGTCCATCATTTCGTAAGCTTTCTACTAAATCCTTGTTTTTAGTTATCCAATAGCAATTAATATCTTTTTCTGATGAACAATATAAAAATAGATATTTAGCATTGTCACTAAAATTCACACCAACACCCGATCCAAAAACCCAACTCCTCCTATTTCTAGGCAAAAAATATACTAAGCAATAAATAAGAAACATTAAAGGGCTAATTAACTTAGGCAAGTACTTAATGCTTTTAGATGTTGATATTCCAACTAAATAATTTTTCATATTATTTCCAATCTTTCAATTTAATATTCATCAATTCTGCTAATATCATAAATAGATAATAGTTTAAATTTAATTATCATTCTATTTAGAAATAAGCATTTAATGTGTCCTTTAATCATTTTTAATATATATGAAATAATTTATGTTTATAAACTGCATAAAACCGATAACTCAAAACAATAAATTCAGTAGCAATAAGCAAATATACAACATTGTAAATGTCAATAAGCCTAAAACAATATAAAACACCTAATAGACTAACATGAAAAAGAGAACCAATAATAGTACTATAATTAGCTTCATTTTTAAAACCTAATGCTGCTAAAAAAGGATAACCAATTAATATTGATGGCACAACTACACAAGCAACTAGTAACAAAATTCTAAAAACTTTAACCGACTCAATAAAAGTTTCCTTGGCTATTAAATGAATAATCTCAGGAGTGAATATCCAAAGAAAATAAACCCCAATAAAATTCAATATGATCACAACAGGGAATATCTTTTTAAAAAACTTTACATTTTTACTTTTAGAAATATAAGGGTAAATTACTTGGACAATTGGCTGATAAAGCTGGCGAATAACCATGTATAATTTCTCTGCGATAGCATAATACCCAACCATAAGATTTGAAACAACTAAACCAAGTATAAAGGTATTACTAGAAGTATAGAGAGAGACTGAAACTCTAGACAAAAAGAACATAGCACTTTCCTTGAAATAGTGCTTAATGACAACAAAAGTATTAACAACAAAAGTATGTTTAAAATATATAAATACATAATACAAAGCAAGCACACTACCAATCATAAAACCGAACCCATTAATTAAAGGCACTAATAAGTAATCAGATTCTTCCTTAATAAAAATAAATATACAAACAGTAAACAAGGTTTTAGAAACGATATTAATTATTGTAATATGCTTCATTTTTTCAATCCCTTGGAAAAACCAAACTGGAAAAAAAGCAAATGCAATAACCTTTAAAAAAGAATAATAGTACAATAAAGAATCATCAGTAAACTGATCAAAAATACTAAGTACGATAAGGAGAATTAAAAATGAAATAACCAATAAAATAAATTTAATACTAAAAACAGCACTGATTATTTTATCTAATTTATTTGGGTTGTTAGCATTTAAGGCAACCTCTCTTGTTGCTGAAAGGTTAAAACCAAAATCGACAATAACCTCAAAATAGTACATAATAGCTTGAGCGAACATAATAAGACCAAATTTCTCTACTCCCAATACCCTAATTAAATATGGGAAAGTAATTAAAGGTAAAATATAGGTTACAATTTTCAGGGAAGCAAGAGAGAAAAAGTTATTACGAATTACTTTAAAATCCTCTTTATTAATTATTTCGGAATCAAATTTCATGAAATATTTAGTCGTCTTCTTTTAAAATAGTTTTCAACTTAGTAGTTGATATCCCTTTAGTTCTCGGAAAGTAAAGAACTTTACAAAATTCTTTTAATTCATCAAATTTTCCTTCCCAATCATTACCCATCACAAAAATATCAATATTATTTTTTTGAATATCAGTTACCTTTTGAGCCCAATTATCTTCAGGAATCACTTTATCAACATAATCTAAAGATTCTAGCAGCTCCTTTCTTTTCTGATAAGGCAAAACACAAGTCTTTCCTTTTAATTCATTAAACTCATCAGTTGAAATTCCAACAATTAATTTATCACCTAAAAGGCTTGCTCGTCTTAGTATCTCTAAATGACCATAATGCAATAAATCGAAAGTACCATACGTCAAAACAGTTTTAAATTTCCTATCAATTAACTTGTCAAACTCTATAGAGAGAATACTCTCCTTACTATCAAAGAATTCATGTAACTTATTTAATAAAGGCAAACTTTCACTTACATGATCCAAAGGAAAACTGTGCACTAAATTAACAGCATTAAGCCCCTCCAATATGACAGAATTAGACTTATAATCAGCACTAAAGAAACCTTTCCCTATCAGCAAACCTAAGGTTCTATTTCTACTCAAATCATTTAAAGAAGTCATACATAAATCCCCAAATCCACAGGATAAAAACAAAGTGTCTTCACTCCCACCTAGTGACCTCAACAAAATTCTAACTTCTGAAAACGCTTTAGTTAAAATCATAAAACGAGTATTTGGCGAATTATATTTTGCATCAACAACACCCAAAATCAATGCGTAAATATTTTTTAATACACTAAGCACTTCAACACCTCTAATATCAGTAGTACAATCAATATGGAGGGAAGTATTCTTAATTATAGCATTAATAATTTCATATTGATGATTAGTTGAATATCCTAAAGTTAATAAAGTATCGGCATGTTCCATTACTTCAACAGCGAATGAAGGCCCTTTAAGAGTTACAATGTTTGTGATTCCAAGATTTTCTTCAATACTCTCGACTACAGTTACTCCTTGAGCAAATAATCCTTTTGATAAATTCACAAACAAAGCCTCTTCATTAAAATATGACTGAAGAATTAATAAATTTTCAATTATAACAGTAGAGGGCAAGGCAATAAAAACAACATCAGCTTTTTTAATTTCATTTTTATCTGAAGTAGCTGATAAAAATTTAGTTAAATGCTTATTTGGGAAACAGGACTTATTAGTATGATAAATATTAATTTCATCAACTTTTTTCTGACTTCTGGAAAACAACACTACATTATTTTCTGTATTTACTGAAAGCTCATTTGCTATTGCGGTCCCAAAGGTTCCACCTCCAAGTACTAAAATATTCATAATGCAAATTTAGTAACTATTATAGCAATTCGGAAGTATAACCTTCAACATATTTCAACAGTAATTCCTTAACAATTATTTCATCTTGTATTTTTCTAGCTGATTTGATTATTTCAATACAAGAAATCACTTCCTCAAATAGTAATTTAGATTCTCTTGCTTGCATAATTCTAGGATGTTCTGATTGAATAACATCATTCCCAATCAGTAATTCTTCAAACAATTTCTCTCCAGGACGTAAACCTGTAAATTCAATACTTATATCTCCATCAGGATTTTTATTATCAATTGGTGTTAGTCCACTTAAATGTATCATTTTATAAGCCAAATCAATAATCTTAATGGGCTCACCCATATCCAAAACAAAAACATCTCCGCCTTTTGCCATTGCCCCAGTTTGCAAAACTAATTGTACAGCCTCAGGAATTGTCATAAAATAACGTGAAATATTTCGGTGAGTTACAGTTACCGGACCTCCCTTCTTAATTTGTTTTCGGAATAGTGGTACAACTGAACCTGCAGAATCCAGCACATTCCCAAACCTTACCATTGAAAAACAAGTGCTACTTTTAACGGAAAAAGCTTGTAAAATAAGTTCAGAAAATCGCTTTGAAGCCCCCATTACATTAGTAGGGCGAACAGCCTTATCAGTAGAAACCAGCACCATACTATCTACCTTTAACTCATCAGCAACTCTAGCCACATTATAAGTCCCAATAATATTATTATACACTCCTGAAATAACATTCATCTCAACCATAGGAACATGCTTGTAAGCCGCAGCATGAAAAATTGTATTGATATTATGTTCGCTAATTATTTTTTTAAGCTGATAATAATTAGTTACAGTACATAAAGATGGTATAATTTTAACACTTTTTAATAATGATGATAATTCCTGATGAATTGTATATAAATTAAATTCAGAGTTATCGAGTAATATAATTTTATCAGGAGAAAGACTAATAATTTGTCTTGACAATTCGGACCCAATACTACCACCAGCGCCTGTAATTAAAATATTTTTTCGTTTTATATTTCTTTCAAGTAATTTTTGTTTTGGAGCAACTGGACTTCTACCTAAAATATCAGCAACTCCAACATGTTTAATGCTATCAATTGAGACTACACCATCTACTATATTATCCATTGAAGGCAGTACCTTGACCTCTATAGGAAACTTTGTAAGTTTCTGTAATATTTGCGTTCTTTGTTTATGTGATGCTGACGGCACTGCAAATAATAAAATCTTTGCCTCATTAATTTTTATTAATTCTTCAATTTTATCAAAAGGAAAAACCTCTAAAAAATTTAAAATAGTACCCTGCTTTGATTTATCATCATCAATAAATGCAATTGGCGCATAGATAGTGCTTTTCTTTAAACTCTCTACTAATTGAACCCCAGCATTACCAGCTCCATAAATTATTGTTTGTTTCCTCGAATTAACAAAGCTATCCCAAGAATATAAATAACCTTTAAATAAAAACCTGGTGCTTATTACAAAAAAATTAATGATGAACCAGAAAATAGGCAAAACAGATCTAGGTAAGCTAGACTCTCTAAAAAACATCATCAAGAACCCAATAATCAAACAACTAATTGTGGTAGCTTGAAATGTTGTGGCAATAACCTTAATACCTATATATTGTAAAACTGACCTATAAAGACCAAGCTTAATAAATAAAGGAATAGTTACAATAGGTAAAGCAATAAATATCCATAATGAGTCATAAATATAATCAAATGGAAAAGGTTCTCCTAATCTCAAAACAAAAGCTAACCACAATACAAATAGCAGAGTACTAATATCTACAAGCAACATAATAAATTGCTTGTAAATCCTCTCAAGATTTTGTAATTTAAGCTTCATATAATTCCTTTATTTCACTAACTACTCTTTCCAAATCTGCAATTGACATATTGGTTCCTGAGGGCAAGCATAAACCTCTATTAAATAAATCTTCCGAAACACCATTCACATAAGATTTGTATTCTTTAAAAACGGGCTGTAAATGCATTGGTTTCCAAAGTGGTCTGCTTTCAATATTCTCTTTTTCCAGATGTAAACGCAATTGCTCTCTATCTATTGTTGAATTTTCTGACAAAAGAATAGTAGTCAGCCAAAAATTAGAATAACTATCCTCATTTTCATCTAAAAAACTAATTTCTTTAATAGCAGATAATTGCTCCTTATAAAATAATTTAATTGCTCTCTTTTGATGTATTCTTTCTTCTAAAACTTCTAATTGCCCAAGACCTATTGCTGCACAAATATTACTCATTCTATAATTATAGCCTATTTCAGAATGTTCATAATGAGGTTTGTCATCACGAGCTTGAGTAGCTAAGAATTTTGCTTTTTCAACCAAAGCCTTATCCTTACAAAATAAAGCCCCACCGCCAGAAGTTGTGATAATCTTATTACCATTAAATGAATAGACGCCAAATGCCCCAAATGTTCCTAAAGGTTTATTTTTGTAAGTCGATCCAAGAGCCTCAGCAGCATCCTCAATCACAGGAATATCATACTTAGTAGCAATTTGCATTATTTCATTCATTTTAGCAGGCATCCCATAAAGATGAACTAACATAATTGCCTTTGGTTTTTCACTTTCCAAAATACAATCCTCAATTGCTTTTTCCAATAAAACTGGACACATATTCCAACTATCAATATCACTATCAATAAAGACAGGACTTGCTCCTACATATGCAATCGGATTTGCTGAAGCTGAAAAAGTAAATGAGGAGCATAATACTCTATCTCCTTTTTTTACGCCTAATAAAATTAATGCTAAATGCAAGGAAGCCGTACCACTACTAAGTGCAGCCACCTCAAAACCATTAGAAAGAGTAGACAGTTCTTTTTCAAAACTAGAAATGTGAGGACCTGCTGGAGCAATCCAATTTGCTTCAAAAGCGTTTTGCACATGCTTCAGCTCATCACCCCCCATATGAGGAGAGGATAACCATATTTTTTTCTTTTCAATCAAATCAATAATTCACTCTAAATATAGTGGCAAATATAATTTTTATGTCAATCCAAAGGTTATTATTATGGTAATAATCAAGATTTAATCTTACTTTATCAGGATAAATTACTTCATCATTAAATTTAAGTGGTTTATCCTGTGTTGCTAAAACATCCTCTTCATTATAATATTTCAAACTAGCAACACCAGTAATACCAGGTCGTAACTCAAGTATTTTTCTATCTTCTCCTATTAAATTATCTGCATAACCGCAAACATCAGGCCTAGGCCCAACAAGACTCATATCACCTTTTAATACATTCCATAATTCAGGAAGTTCATCCAATTTTAACTTTCTTAAAAAAGCACCAATCTTTGTAATTCTGACATCACCTTTAACAGAGATATTACTAGTAGAGTTTTGAATTACGTACATAGATCTAAACTTTATCATTTGAAATATCTTACCATTTTTCCCTATTCGTTTTTGCACAAAAAAAACTGGGCCAACAGAAGATATCTTAACCAAAAGGGATACAATAATAAAAATAGGAACTAAAACTATTAGTCCAATTAATGATGTAATAAAGTCAAATAGCCTTTTCATTAGATTCGTCTTATAATTGCATTAAAAGCATAATTTAAAAAGCACCAAATACTATAAAAAAAAGATAGCTTTTCAAACTGTCGATAGACCTTCCAAACATCCTTTGCTGCACGCCATTTATTAGCAGTATTAGAAGTTGAAACAATCCTGTACTTTGCCAAACTCTCATTTAATCCGTAAGCATCAAATCCTCTTTTCATTATCAACAACCATAAAGCCATATCATGGGAAGATTTTATAATTGGCATTTCAAAGTCCCCTACCTTTTCTTTATCAATGACAACTGTCAAACAACCAATAATTGTATTTTTCAAATAACCAAAATAATCAATCTTATTTGGAGCTTTAATCTCAGCGAAAGAGACTGATCCATCTTCTGACATTGGGGTATATGAAGTAAAAGAAAATGCAATATCTTCCTTCTCCATAAACTTGATTTGCTTTTCCAACTTATCCCCCCTCCAAATATCATCAGAGTCTAAAAAGGCAATATATCGACCCTTAGCGTTTCTTATGGCAATATTTCTAGCCTTTGCAGCTCCAATATTATCACCCAAGAATGTTACTCTAATCCTCTCATCTTTTTTTTCAAGATTAAGAAGTAATTCTTTAGAATTATCATCTGAACAATCATCAACTATTAATAATTCCCAGTTAGAATAGGATTGTAATAAAATAGAATTCACACACTCCTCAATGAACTTTGAAGAATTATAAAAAGGCGTTATTATGGAAACTAAATTATTCATCTTTACTTAATCTGTAAATACCAAGAAACATACTCTTATATACTTTTGAAATTAAAATATATCCAGCTTTTTTGATACCACTCAAACTTGCACTATTATCACTTCTTGATCCAACCCAAACGGCATTATCAGCATACTCTTCAGCAATAATAGATAAAGCAAAAGGATACAATTGATTACCTCTAAATAAAGGATCCGTATAGCAGTTAGCAATTTGAATATCTTCTTTTCTCATAAAAGAATACTTAAATATTTTTGGTAAGACATTTGAAAAATGAACCATTTTTTGATTTTCAAAAATATAAAATATTTTATACCTCCCAAAAGTAAATATATACCAAAATATATATATTATTAAAGATCCTTCATGTAGTTTTAAATTAAACAAAGATGGCTTAAAAAAATTATACTTAAATCTTGCATCAATCTCAATTAATACTGATTTTTCATATTTATAAAATAGAAAAACTGGTTTAGATTGCTTAGTCATAACTCCTTCTTATTTTTTCTTGACTAACTAAAATATTTAGTTTTATAAATAGCCCAAAATTAAGCGACTTTAATATTACCCTAAAAGGATAGATAACTCTAACAAGAAAACCCACAGGCTTATTGTAAACAATATTAAGCTTGCAATATGCTTTTCTAAATTTAAACTTCTGAATCAGAAAAGATTGAATATTGGTTTCATGAGAGATACTTCTTGCCCCATCATTAACATATTTGAAATTCTTCTCTTTTAAATAATACTGGTTCATAGTATAAAAAAGAGCATAACTAGGATACAACTTTAAATATTCTGGATGAAATTTAATAGTTGAATAGTCACAGTAATCATTAATCACTTTATTTTGGCAATACCCAATCATTTTCCCTTCATTATAAATTCCCCAGAACTCCCAAGTACTATCTAAAGAATCTAACTCATCTTTAAATTGAGGCAAAGTATTTGGCACAAGGTGAGTGTTGTATCGTAAAAAAGCAGCCTTATAACACTCAAAACCAAACTCTTTCACCTCACATCTATCAATCATTCGTACTTCACACTTCTTAAGCCCTCTTCTAATTTGATTTCTTGTATTTTTACTATAAGAGGCGATATCCAAAACTTCATCACAAATAACATACCAAAATTCAGTTTCTTCACGACAATCAAAATTAGTTGTCCACCTTGCAAAAAAAGCTCCTTCCTTATCAATATTTCTTAACACTTCAGTAGCATCTATAGACACCTCAACATGAGGTGGATGTTTAGGTATTAAAGCTCCATTATACTTTCTCCATTTAAGCATCCTAATATATTTTATGAATAAGGTACGTCAAAATATCAAATTGAGTATTTTTAAAATGATAATAAAGCATTTGTATAAAAGTTAAACTACTTCTTTTTTCATCAATTTGAATTCCAAAATTTTTAATTCTTTTTTTTGCTAATCCTTCCCATTTTCCCTTAATTACTCCATTAACAAATGGAATAATATTTTTTCTAGTGGAATAGAAATTATTATATTTCTGAGACCTTAAATTCCCTACCTTTTCAAATTCCCAAGCATTTTCATTTTTTTCAAGCAAATCAAGTAGAACTTCTTTCTTCCAAAAAGACCAAACAGTAGAATTTCTATATTTAGTAGCACTATTCTTCTTGAATAAGTCTTTCCTAATTCTTTTTCCTAATGAAATCGATCTATAGAACTGCAAATAATTAAAATCGTTCTCAATAGCATGAAACATTAATTCTTCAATTTTAGTATTATCTACTTTAGCAGTAAGAAAGAGATCATCAAAAGTTAAAAATATATATTTCTCATCTATTTTATTTAAGCTTTTAATTAAATTATCAGACCATGACAATTCATCACCAATTTTTAAAGCAGTGAAAAGTTCACCACTAAATTCTTTATGATTAGTTGCTAGATAAATAGGAACATTAATATCTGACCAAAATTTATCATACGTCTTTTCTAGAGGAAACCAAAGATCCTCAGAAGAATCAAAAGTTGATATTAGAAGTGCGATATTATTCATTCTCAGAATAAATTAAAGGTTTAGGAATAATAATAAAAGATATAATTACAAAAAGTAACCTGGAATCATTTAACATTCCACTAACTAGAGAATTAAGAAAAAAGAATAACAATAAATAAAATAACAGAGGATATAATGAAGTTTTATCATTTTGAAATTTTATCATTTTTTTATAACTCAAATTCAATACAAAAAGCAATAATAATAATAATAATAATAAAGTTTGAATACCATATTCACAAGCAACTTCTAATAATAAATTATGAGGGTATTCTAAGGGCATCATATGGGTTGGTCTAATTTCATTGGATAAAGCTTGCCAATTACCCGCCCCAACTCCTAAAGGATAATTTTGTAAGAGAATAAATGATCCAATGGCTAAATTTGTTCTTGTACTTGTTGATTGCTTGCTACCTCCTTTCTTTGAAACATTCATAAATACTCTCTCAAACCCCACAACCTTTGATATTTTATTTCCAACTCCCGGAAATAATAGTAAAGAAAATAATAATAAAAATACAAAACCTATTTTAACAATTACTTTGTTAAAGTTTAAAATTACAAAAATAAAACCTGTAAGAAACAAAGCTAATATCGGCCCTCTACTTCCACTAGCTAAGGCCAAAATGAAAAATAAGACTATAACAAGATACTTATAAAATCCTTTAATCCTAATTGGCAAAAACAAAAGAGACAAGATACCAAATCCCATCCACCTTGCAAAAACAATAGGACCACCCCCAAGTGCAGCCATACGACCATCATCCCTAGCAGATATTGACAATCCAACTGATGAAAGTAGAGCTAAAAAACAACTTACTCCTAAAAGAATATAAAATGTCTTTAGCACATCAACTCTATTGTATTTTTCAATTATAATAATTGAAACTGGTACAATAATAAGCCAAAAGTTGATGAACTTTTCAAACCCAAATTCCGTAATATCAAAAATAAGCCACAACATAGGACCAGTAATCAAAACTAATAAATAGAAAGAATAAAGTAAAATTTTAGATTTTGAAAATACTGTCTTTTTGATAGAGGAAAACAATATTAATACTGATATTAAATACACAACACTAACAATTACTACTAAATTAATACCCGCAATTACTAATCTATCATCATAAACTCTGCCTATAGCTAAAAGAGCGCAAGCTGAAAACATAAATGCCCAAGAAAAAAATGCGTTACCTTTCATATTGAATATATTTAAAATACGAATAAATTGAAAGAATTACAGATACTGCTGAAGATATATACATCAACAGAAATGAACCTTCTTTTGAAGTATATAAATTAAAATTTGAAAATACTATAGCAAAAACTATACTCAACAAGAAAAAGATTACCATTCCTAATCTAATATTTTTTGTTTTTTCTATTGACAAACTAAGAAAAGGTTGAAACAATATTGTTGAAAGAAACAACAATAAGAAAGCAAAACTTAACTCATATAAGTAGGAGGAAGTTTGTTCTACATCAGAAATGTTAAAGGCACCTCTTAAATAGACAAATTTAACAATATCAGTACTGTAAAAATACAAAGCTAAAACCATAAGTAAACCTACGAAAATAGATATGAATAAAGAATACATCATTAATATAGTACTCTTTTTGATTGTAATTTTTCTTAACAAAAGAGTACTTACATTACCAATAACAGCTGTTAATAACGAATTAAGCAGAACAACAGCATACATAAAGAACGTTATATCATTAGAGCCATCAGCACCTGCCATAAAACGGGAGGAAATAATAATAATATTTGCAAAATTACCAAGAATAAGAGTAGATAAATTAAAATCAGAATGATTTAACCTAATTTCTAAGCCAGAACTCTCCTTTCTTAATGGTCTCACAAAGGAAAAATACATGCTGAATATCCCAACTAGCCGACTTAATGCTAAACCAATAACAGAACTAAAACTAATCAACGGATAAACTAAAAAAGTAAATACTACTGAATTAGTTACTGAAGCTGAAGAATATTTAAAAAACAAACCTCTTGCTTGAAAAATAGTAAGAAATATAGTATTTATGAAATTAAAACAAATACTAAAACTTAACACAAGAGATACACCAAAAAACAATAAATTACTCTCTAGGTTCAGGTAAAAGATAACTGCCGTTTGGATAAACTGACTAATAAAAAATAAATAAATAGATGATCTATTTGAGAACCTAAATACCTCAGTCAATGAAACCTCATTATTCTTTTCATAAAACTTTGTGAATTTCGGAAGCAAATTAGCCTTTAATGCGTTTCCTGCTGTTACTTGTGAAAAGAAATCAGCTACTACTCTCAATAACAGAAAGTTTGCATATAAAATGGAAGACCCAAGAAAGAAAGCAATTACTAATTCTCTTATTAAACCAAGAACTTTTTGGAAAATATTAGTGAAAAATAGATTTGAAAAATCTTTTAGCAATTGAGAACCAAAAAAATTCTTTAGACGCATATATGTTATGCTTTTACACCAATCTGAATATACTTAAAACCATTACCTTCAATAAATTCTTTTTTAAACTGATTTCTACCATCGATAAATAAATTCCCATTCATTTTGGATTTAATTAGATCAAAATCTGGACTTCTAAATTCTTTCCATTCAGTCACTAATATTAATACATCAGCACCTTCTAAAACTGAATACTTATCATTACAATAGTTAACTTTTATATCTTTTAAATAAAATCTTGCTTCATCCATTGATTTGGGGTCATAAGCACTTACTTCTCCACCAGCTTTTACTATTGATTGAATTAAATTAATTGATGGTGCTTCTCTCATGTCATCAGTCTCAGGCTTAAAAGACAAACCCCATACAGCAATTTTTTTTCCATGCAAATCATCTCCAAATTGACTAACTAATTTAGAGAATAAGACTTTTTTCTGAGCTTTATTTACTCGTTCAACAGATGATATCAATTCAGGATTATACCCATGATCATTAGCAATATTAACTAAAGCCTGAACATCTTTTGGAAAACAACTTCCACCATAACCACAGCCAGGGTAAATAAATTGGTAACCAATTCTCTTATCACTTCCAATACCGTTACGAACATGATTCACATCAGCACCAACACTTTCACAAATATTTGCTATCTCATTAATAAATGAAATTTTAGTAGCTAACATAGCATTAGCAGCATATTTAGTCATCTCTGCTGAACGAATATCCATACCTATAAACCTATCATTACTAAAAGTAAAAGGATCATATAGGTTACGCATAAGCTGCATAGCATTTTTGTCATCAGCACCAACTACTACCCTATCAGGGTGCATAAAATCCTTAATAGCAGCACCTTCCTTTAAGAATTCAGGATTAGACACAACATTAAAATTTAAAGATGAATCCCTTACGTCTAATGCAGATTGAATTTTTTCTTTAACCTTATCAGCTGTCCCTACAGGCACAGTTGATTTATCAACTATCACTAAATGATGTTGCATATTTTCTCCAATAGACTGAGCAACCTGAAGTACATATTTTAAATCAGCCGATCCATCATCACCCATAGGAGTTCCTACAGCAATAAAAACTACTTCTGAAACAGATAAAGCATCATTAATATCAATAGAAAATTTTAAAGAACCCTTAGCGAGATTATCTCTTACTAAAGTAGATAATCCAGGTTCATAAATTGGAATAACACCATTTTTTAACTTGTCAATTTTAGATTGATCAACATCAACACAGAGAACATCATTCCCCATTTCAGCAAAACATGCAGCAGCAACTAATCCAACATATCCTGAACCTATGATTCCAACTTTCATATTAAATAGTTTTTACTTCTTTAACTAAGGCAACAAATAAACCAAAGATAAAAGATAGAATAGCACCTAAAAATCCTAAGATTAAAATATCATCTTCTTTCTGATTTACCTTGGCAAAATTTTGCACAAAAGTCAACGGTTTTAATAAGTCCTGCTTAGTTTTTATATCTTCTCTTAGTTGACTAAGCAAAATAATTTGATTACTAACAACACTGCTTTTTCCACTAACTATATTTACAGAACTAACATCTAAACTATTTTCAGCACCAACTAGTCTTATCTTATCTAACATTTCCAACTCAGCATTAATATCATTAATAATTTCAGTATTTGACACTAAATAACTATTGTGATATTGCTTAATAAAAGAATTATTTGAAAAATAATAAATAAGACCTTCCTCAAATTGATCAATACTTGTATTGTCAAATGTAGATAATACAATTTCAAATTTATTGAGAGCATAAAACTTCTCATTCATATCTTGTTGATACAATTGTTCAGCTTCAATATTTCTTAAAGCTGAAGCAATTTCTATATCTAAACCTAATGAAATTGATAAAGCTAAATAATCTTCATTTTCAATATTAATTTGCAAATGATTAATCAAATCAATAGCTGTTCTTTGGCTTAAATCCTCAATCTGTTCTTGTCTTTCGTATTCAGAAATACCCGACATACAAATTGCTTTTGTTTCATAATAAGGAGTTTTAAATTTCTGATATCCTACAACACAAATAATCCCAGCTCCCATAAAAACTAAAAGTAATCTACTATTTCGAGAAATAAATTTTACAAAATTAGAAAATAGTTCACTTAAATTTAATTCATCTGTCATTTCATTTTTATTTTAAATTTTACAAATGCAATTATTAATCTCTATAATGCTCAAAATAGAATTTTCTTATTATTAAGCTATCATAAACTGAATAGCTAAAAAATTCATGAAAAAGATTTAAATAATAATTTCTACAACAATATATATTCAAATTAAAAAAGCCCAATTAGGGCTTTTTATTATTTATTAATAAACGAGATTAATATTCCCAAAGATCATGCTCAATATTAAATATTTCTGTTTTAATTCGCTCTGCTTCTAATAACGCATCAAGACCAACCATGTATTCATTTATCTTTCTATCCATAACACTTGACTCTTTCACAATAGTACTCCCAAACATTCTTTTCCAAAAAATATCATCATAGGTTCTTCTTTCAGCATTATTTTTAACTAAATTAAAAACTTCAGCATTAATCAAAATTTCTCTAGCTTCTGGAAAATACACCCAAAATAATGGAGAAAAAGTACCTAATATTTGCCCATTAACTTCATCTCTATCTTCCTGTAAAGGAGCTAAACCGATAATACGCACATCCATAACCGATCTCTGCTTATCAAAGAACCACTCTTCTTTTAATCTCCATTTTTTGATTGAATTTCTATTAAATTCAGTCTTACTCAATTCCATTCTGGTAGCTTCATCAGGATCAGCACCTTCTGCTACAGCATCCCAGTCAACTACTTCAACCATTTCTTCTTTAGCACCTCCAATTTTTTTAATAGCATCTTGAGACATTTCCTCTCTAAATTCATCATCCATAGCAGCATTATCATATGCAGTAATACTACCTTCTTGAATTGCAGAGTAGATTACATCAATTAAACTCTTTCTATCTTGAATAGTATGACCAACACCATCATTTTCAGGATAATAAAAAGGATGATTAATTTTTTGACGTAAATCTATTTCCCTCCAAATTTTACGAGACCACATTACATCTGCCTGACGTAAAGGAGCATAATGCTGAACTTTTTTATTATGGTGCTTTTCTTTTTTATACACAGAATTCATATCCTCTGTAGTCAAAATATCTTGAGCATTTACACCAACTAAACAAAGAGTAGATGTTACTAATAATAAGATTAATTTTTTCATAATTTTATGTTATTTAATTTCTAGCACTAATGGATCTAAAGGACGAACTGCAGTATTTTTAGCATCTACCCTTTTAGCCTTTATATTTGAAATGGTTATTGCATTACCTGATTTTGTATTCTTAATAATACTTATCATTTTAGGAGTAAACTTAGGACCTTTAGCATCTTCCTTCATTTGTTCACCTTTATAGACACCTGATAAGCGATATGATGTAACTACATACCTTACACCTTTAAAATCAAAATCCTTTAACTCTGCACCTAAACCACCAGCATTAACCATTTTCATTTTATCAATTACCGTGGTTCCATTTACTTCTATTGTAAACTGAACTTTGGGTTTTGGAGGGGGAACTTCTTTTACTCTAAACTCCATTTCACCCATTTTAGTACGCTTACCATTTACTTCTGCAAAAAGAGATACCATTGCTTTTCCTTTTTTAGAAGGGCGAGCAGAATATTCACCTAATGATTTTTTAACTACTGAAACTTTACCATTATTTATCACTGCTGAAATTACGCCTGCAGTATATCCAGGTACAGAAATTTTAAGTGGATTGTCGACCTCTAAATATAAAATATTCATATTTGTTGGCGAAACAACAGCGGTTTTAGCAGCTACTAAATACTGACCTCTAAAAGGATACATCTTAGTACCGTTATCAGTTTTCATAGCAATTAAACCACCCCATTTTTGGTTACCTTCTGATGATGCTCGTCTTGCGAACATTCCTTTACCATTTACAACTTTGACTGTTTCATAATCATCACCAATCATCTCATATTTCCCTCCTCCTAATGAATCGTATTCTCCAACATAAATAAGTGGTGCTTGAGTAGTATCCTTAGCTGCAATAAATATTTGAGCCCTAAAAGAATCACCTTTTAATACAAAATTAGAATTTGGAATTTGAATACCTTCAGCAGAAGTAAACTTCAATGATCCTGCATCAATATTTTCTCTTAACATATTAATAATATCTGCTTCGGTGTTTCTAACATCAGATTGCATTTTTGAAAGTAGAGTTAAAGCACCAACAGAAGGCATATCATAAAAGTTATATTTTTCCCATAACTGTTTTTTACCTTTTATTTTTTTATCTTCATAATTACATGTCTCATTTATTGATGTAATCAAAGATTCATCTCCTTCAGCAATAGAGATAATTCTATCTTTATATGTAATCAAATTATTCTTTAAATCTGTTGCAACATTTGTCTTTCTTTTTTCACTATAGAATAAATCACCAGCAGCATGTCTATCATCCTTGTTAGTTAAGGCGCCGATATTCATTAATTTTTGTTGGTCACTTAGCATATCCCAACTTAAAACAATTGATTTCTCCTCAATCAAATCACCTTCTTCATCTTTAATTTCACTCTGAGAGCCTAAATAAACTTTCTTATCCGTTTTTAAAACAAGATTATATTTCATTTCTTGCAAAGAAGCTACTAATTTATCAGCCTCTGTTTTGATTTCATAAGCTTGCTCTCTGTATGGACCTGCCTTAACGGGATTTACCTCAGCAGCAGCGTCAAAAGCAGCATAGGTATCCCCATTTTTTGAATTAAAATTTGTAGTTGTTCTAGTAATACCTTTATTAACTTCAAAAAATGAATTTAACACTTCCTTCGATACATTCAATGCAAGCAGTGCGGTAAGCACTAAATACATCATATTAATCATCTTTTGTCTTGGCGATATGTTACCTCCAGCCATATTATTTTATATTTTTAAGTAATTAATAATGATTATTTATTAGGATTCATTGCTGTTAGCATATTTCCATATACTTCATTTAATTGTTCTAAATTATCAGCCAAGCTACTAACCTGCTCTTGGAATCTTTTAGAATCATCTACTGAAGACTGTAAATTTTGTAAAAATAAAGTTGTAGCCTCCATCTGATTATTAGAAGTTTGTAATTGTAATTCATATAAAGAATTCAAAGCATTCATATTCTTTACGCCTTCCTGAATTTGTGAATTATATTCTGAAATACCTGAAGCAGCAGTAACCGTTTCATTCAATTGTCTTGCTGAATCTCCAAATGACCTTAACCCCTCATTTAAACTTTCAATCAATTCATTATCAATTTTCGCTTTTGCTAACGCATCATCTAGTTGTTGAGCTGGACGCTTAACACTGTTAGGGTCTTCCATGTGAGCAAGTTCAGGGTAAACTAAAGACCAATCAACTTCTGTAGCAGGTTTTTCAAAAGCAGAGAAAAAGAAGATAATAGCCTCAGTACTTAAACCAAGTATCAACATAAGAGAGGCTCCAGGCAAATGCTCTATTTTAAATAGTGCACCAATAATTACTAAAGCTGCCCCCCAACCATACAATTTTGGCATCATTGTTTTATACCATTTTGCTTCTGTAATATTTCCTATTGACTGTATAATATTTCCTAAACTCATTCTTTTATTTTTTTGTTATTTAATATTTATTTTTAAATTCTATTCAAAATCTTTTTTATCCCTTCCAAGGAAATCAACTGCACATCTAAAACCAATATAACTTTTTGCAGTATCTTGATACTCAAAAGTTCTTGTACTTGTTTGAATAAAATAAGCTATGTCTTTCCAAGAACCTCCTCTGATAGATTTTCTTTTCAGTACGGCATGATCATCTTCACTTGCATTATAATGGTAATCCATATTCATATCGTGAGAATATGAAAAAGCAGATTCATCATAAGCGTTTGACGTCCATTCAGCAACATTTCCTGCCATATCATAAAGTCCAAAACCATTCGGATTATAAGATGCTGTTTTCATTGTTTTAAGACCTCCATCCGCAGTATAATTACCTCTTAATGGTTTGAAATTTGCTAAAAAGCATCCCTTAATATTACGAGTATACGGACCACCCCAAGGGTAAGGAGAGGAATCTAATCCTCCTCTTGAAGCATATTCCCATTCTGATTCTGTAGGTAATCTGAATTCTGGTAATACCGGCTGTTTAATCTTTCTTAAGAAAGCATTCATCATTTGAGTTCTCCATTTAGTAAATGCAGTAGCTTGTTTCCAGTTAATTCCTACTACTGGATAGTCATCAAAAGCTGAGTGAAAGAAATAATTCTTAGTATATGGGTCATTAAAAGAATATGCATAATCGTGAATCCAAGTTAATGTATCAGGGAAAATTGAAACTTCAACCTCAGATAAAAACTCACTTCTATCTCTCTTACCGCTAGCATCACCTTCTCTTTTCGATTTACTTGCAGCAGCCTGAACATCTAAAACTTGATATTTATATACATATTTTCTTGTATCAAATTCTCTTCTACCATTCAATCTTTCATGTTCTGGCAGATACATTTCTTCTTCAAGTATTTCTCTAACCTCAGGATCATTCCATCTAATTTTAGTATTCCAGTTAATTTTTGATGGTTCCAAAAAATTACCAAAATTATCTTCCTCAATTAAGTGCCCTTCAATTCCTGCTTCACCTAAAATAATGTGCGCTAAAGAATCTCTCACCCAAGTTACAAATTGGCGATATTCATTATTAGTAATTTCAGTTTCATCCATATAGAATGCTCCAACAGAAATAGTTTTTGAAGCTGTTACATTTGCAAAAGGAACATCTTGATCAGAAGGTCCCATATTAAAACTTCCTTGAGGGATAAACACCAATCCGTAAGGATCTGTAGGATTCCAAATTTTTCTGTTTTGCGATCCAATTAATTCACCATTACCTGAACTACCACAAGCACTTAATAGTGCTACAATTGAACTTAATAATATTATTTTTTTCATATTCATATTTATTTATCACTTTCGTGAGTTAAATCTATTTTATAAGAATCTTGGGTTTTTGTATTTTGAAATTGCTTTGTTTGTTTTAATCTTAAAATTATAACCCAACATAAATTCCAGCGAATTTGACATTGCATTCATTATTGTAACATCATAAGCTAATCCGAATCTTAAATCTTCATTCACATTCATACCAGCTAACAAACTTATCCCTTCATCTAATCTATAACTAACGCCACCCCACATTTTATTATTGTATATTAAATTTGTATTAATATCCAATTGTGAAGTTGCTCCATCTGACTTCAAATATATTGACGGGTTCAATGAAAGTAAAGAACTAAGCTCATGATAATAACCAGCAATTAAAAAATAATGTCTGGTTAAGCTAAAATTCTGACCATCACTCCACTCAATTGTTGGTTCTGTCATATGCGCAGAAGAAAGACCGATATATACATCTTGAGTATTATAATAAACACCAGCGCCTATATCTAAACTTGACCCCTTCACATCTCCTGTAGGTATTGCGGGATCTCCACTCTGAGCAGATCTCAAGGCACCACCATTTAAACCACTTTGATACATTCCTACTGACATTCCCATACCAATTTGCCCAACACCTAATTCAGTACGGTAAGCATAAGAAGCTTGTAAACCTAAATTACTAAACTCAGCAATATTATCCTTAACAACATTCAAACCTACACCTCCATATAAAGATGGTAACTCAGCATCAACACTGAAATTTTGAGTTGAAGCAGCTGCCCCATCATCACTAAATCCCATCCATTGAGACCTATGCAAAATAGAAGTAGCTATAACCCCTCTACTTCCTGCAAAACCAGGATTATTCGCTAATTTATTAAACATATTCTGCGTGAATTGCGGGTCTTGTTGCGCAGAAACAGTAATTACTGATATAACAGCTAAGATTAGTATAATTATTTTCTTCATATTTATTTATCTATTGAAAATTTTGGGGCTAAAATAAACAAATTTTAATAAAGCGTACTAACTACTATCGACTAACTTATGAATTCAAGATAAAATAAAATTAGATTTAGAACCTAGCAATCTAAATATCAAGACGTTTAATTAAATAAACTTATTGTAAGTTTTTAGCCATCTCTCAGGTATTTCACCCTGATTCGCCACCTCATAGTCCCGATAAGAGCAAGCAACATAGTAATTTTGAAGTTGTTTTTCACCTTCTTTCTTAAAAGGCACTCCCATCCACCACCTACCACTGCTTTGGCTTTTGTAAAATACAATTTCATTTTTACCATCTTCAAAGGCAACTGTGTATTTTATGCAGTTTTTTAAATTCGGATTCAGTTCTTGCTTTCTCATTTTATACCCATCAATAAAATACCAGAGCATTTGAGCCATTAACTGAGCAGTTTGATTGCTATCATCTAATTGCTGATTATACTCAAATAAACCAACAGCTGTTAGTTTGTCACTCAGTCCAGCATAACGCATGATTTTACAGGCTTCTTCTCCATTTAATCCATTAGGAGAACTATAAACATTAGCATGAGCATATGCATATTGAATTGCCGAAATATCAAAACTTAAAAAGTCAGTATTCCTCATTACTGGTTCTACTTCTTGAAAATTTACTTTCAAATCACCTAATCTAACAATATCAAAATTTATGCTTTGCAGCATTTCTGCAGCTACAGGAGAAACAAAGTAAGATTGATATCCTAAATTAACATAATGGAAAAGATGACTCGGCTTATGACTTATCATCTTTCCTAGATGAGAATATGAAGCTAAATTATCTTTTTCCATACCAATATCAAAACTTTTATCGACTGAGGTAAGAGTAATGTATTTTTCTAAAGAAGCATACGCTTTATAAACTGCATAACTAACATCATGTCCACCCCCAATAATAATAGGGATAATTCCATCATGAAGTAAAGCTGCACAAACATCTTGAATTAAATTAAACGATTCTTTACGAGTTGGCATTAATTTTAATGTACCTAAATCAACTACTCTAGGTATTTCATCCTGATGCAATTGATAAAAAGAAGCTCTTATTTTACAATAATTTGAAATTGATATGTTTTTTGAACCCTCATATTCAGGAACATTAAAAATTGCAATCTCAGCAAATTTTACCTCAGGAAAACTGCCTTCAGAATGAAAATCAATTAAACGCCCTACTTGTGTAATTCCCCAACTATCCTTTGAAGCATACACTTCAGAATTTAAAGATTCAAAATAGGCGTTTAATTCAATCATTATTTCTTTTTACCTCTGGATTTTTTCTCTGGCTGATTTTCCCAAAGCGTAATACATTCTTCTCTACTTAAATCCTTAGGCTCAATTCCTTTTGGTATTTTAACATTTATCTTTTTACCTTTTGGTGGGGACACTTGAATAAAAGGACCATATCTTCCATTCAACACCTGAATTAAAGGATCTCCATCAAAATTAGCAATTAATCTATCTTTGTCAGCTTGAATTTTAATTTTGATCAATTCTATTGATCTTTCCAAATCAATAGTTAAAGGATCTTCATCATCATCTTTTTTAATAGAAGTGAATTTCCCATCATATCGCAAATACGGACCAAACCTACCTACTGAAGCTACAATTTCTTTTTCATCCCACTCACCAACTGTTCTTGGTAATTTAAACAAATCCATTGCTTGTTCTAAAGTTATTGTCTGTATCGTTTGTCCCTTCATTAAAGAAGCAAACTTAGGTTTTGGAGCATTTTCATCCTCTTGCTTTTCACCCAACTGCACCATAGGACCAAATGGGCCAATTCGTGCAAACACTTTCTCTCCATTTACAGGATCATTTCCTAATTCTCTTTCGCCAGAAGCTTTTCCAACATTACCGATTACATTCTCTACTTTGGCATGAAATTCACCGTAAAAAGAGGCTATCATTTCATTCCAAACTTTTTTACCTTCAGCTATCTCATCAAACTCAGTCTCAACTGAAGCCGTAAAGCTATATTCCATTACATCCGAGAAATGTTCAACTAAAAAATCAGTAACTACAATCCCTACATCAGTTGGAAATAATTTTTTATTCTCAGCTCCAGTAATTGATGTATGTTCTGATTTTGTAAGATTCCCATCTTTTAATTCTATTAACTGAGACACACGCTCAAATCCATCTCTATTTTCTTTTTCAACATACCCTCTTTTCTGAATAGTAGTAATTGTAGCTGCATAAGTTGAAGGCCTTCCAATTCCTAACTCCTCCATCTTTTTCACTAAACTTGCCTCAGCATATCTTGCTGGCGGACGAGAAAACTGTTCAGAAGCAATTGCTTCAGAAAGCCCTAAAGCTTCCCCAACTTCAAGCTTAGGTAACATTCCTTTTTGCTCCTCATTCTCATCATCCTTTCCTTCCAAATAAACTTTCATAAAACCTTCAAAAGTTATTACCTCTCCTTTTGCAACAAATTGCTCTGCTGTATTTGAAATACTAATTTTTACTGTTGTTCTGTCAAACTGAGCGTCAGCCATCTGAGAAGATATTGTTCTTTTCCAAATCAAATCATACAACCTTTGATGCGAACTATCACCTTCCACTGTTTTATTGTTCATGTAAGAAGGACGGATTGCCTCATGCGCTTCCTGAGCTCCCTTTGCTTTACTAGTATACACTCTTCTTTGAGCAAAATCCTCACCATAAAGATTAGTAATTTCTAATTCTGCTGCAGCTAGTGCATCTTGAGATAAATTTACGCTATCTGTTCGCATATAGGTAATCATACCTGCCTCATATAATTTTTGTGCCACCATCATAGTTTGATTTACTGAAAATCCTAATTTACGAGAAGCCTCTTGCTGTAAAGTAGAAGTAGTAAAGGGTGATGTAGGTGACTTTTTTGCTGGTTTTTGCTCTAAAGATTCTACTGAGAAAGTAGCGCCCTTACATTTTTCCATAAATGCATATGCATCTTCATTAACCTTAAATCTCTGTGGCAATTCTGATCTAACTATTTTACCATCATTATTAACAAAAAAGGCAACTACTTTATAAGATGAAACAGGAGTGAAACTAGTGATTTGGCTTTCACGTTCAACAATTAAACGCACAGCAACTGATTGCACTCTACCTGCAGATAACCCTTGCTTTACTTTCCTCCAAAGCACAGGTGAAAGCTCAAAACCTACTAATCTATCCAATACACGTCTAGCTTGTTGCGCATTGACTAAATTAACATCTAAAACTCTAGGATTTTCAACTGCTTTAGTGATTGCTTTCTTTGTAATCTCATGAAAAACAATTCTTTTAGTAGTAGCTGCATCCAATTTTAATGCTTCAGTTAAGTGCCAAGCAATAGCCTCCCCCTCACGATCCTCATCCGTAGCAAGCCAAACCGTTTCAGCTTTTTTCGCTACACTCTTAAGGTGGCTTACTACTTTAGTTTTATCTTCTGATATCACATAATTAGGTTGAAAACCATTTTCAATATCAATAGCCATTCCTCCTTTTTTAGGTAAATCCCTAATATGTCCTATACTTGACTCAACAACAAAGTCTTTACCCAAAAAACCTTGTATTATCTTTTTCTTTGCAGGTGATTCTACAATCACTAAATTTTTAGCCATAAATTATGTTTTATAAATGTTGTGCAAATTAAAGAAACTTTTTTTGAATAAAACAAATCAAAAAAACTTGGCAGTTTCCATTATATTATTTATAATATAAGTAAAATAAAGCACTGCCACATTGTCAGTTTTTTACTATTTTTGCATTTCAAATACCCAAAAATGAACATAGAAAAGCTGTTAGAAAAAAAAGTAGACGAAAATAAACAGGGGGAGGTTTTACACTTATCTGGAAGTAAAAAAACCGACCGTAAAATGTATATTGAAAGCTATGGTTGTCAGATGAATTTTTCAGACAGTGAAATTGTAGCTTCAATACTTGCTGATGAAGGTTTTACAACAACAAAAAAAATAACGGAAGCCGATTTAGTATTTGTAAATACTTGTTCAATTAGAGAAAAAGCAGAGCTAACTGTTCGTAAACGATTGGAATTTTATAATTCCATAAAAAGAGATAAAAACCCAGGAATGTTAGTGGGCGTTTTAGGTTGTATGGCCGAACGTTTGAAAGAACAATTCTTAGAAGAAGAAAAATTAGTAGATCTTGTTGTTGGCCCTGATTCTTACCGAGATTTACCAAACCTTATTGCAAAAGTAGAAGACGGAAGAAAGGCTGTAAATGTCTTTTTATCCTTAGAAGAAACTTATGCTGATATTAGCCCTGTAAGACTTGGAGGAAATGGAGTTACTGCATTTGTTTCAATCACTAGAGGGTGTGACAATATGTGTACCTTTTGCGTAGTACCTTATACTAGAGGAAGAGAAAGAAGTAGAGACCCAGAAAGCATACTAAAAGAATGTCAAGATTTGTTCAGTAATGGTTATAGAGAAATTACCTTATTAGGCCAAAATGTTGATTCCTATTTATGGTTTGGAGGTGGCGCTAAAAAAGATTTTAAGAAAGCAAGTAGCACAGAAAAAGAAAATAGCTTAAATTTTGCGAATTTATTAGATAAAGTAGCTCAAGTAAATCCTAAATTAAGGATTCGTTTTTCAACTTCTAATCCACAAGATATGGGGGCAGAAGTGATTGACACTATGTCAAAACATAATAATATTTGTGATCACATACATCTACCTGTTCAATCTGGAAGCTCACGCATCTTAAAACTAATGAACAGAGGATATGACAGAGAAAAGTATTTTAAGTTAATTGATGATATTAAGCAAAGGATTCCTGATTGCGCAATATCAATGGATATGATAATTGGTTTCTGCTCAGAAACAGAGGAAGATCATAAAGAAACACTCTCATTAATGGATTACGTATCCTATGATTTTGGATATATGTATAAATATTCTGTTAGGCCAAACACTCCTGCATCAAGAATGGAAGATGATGTCCCTAAAGAATTAAAGCAAATAAGATTAGCTGAAATAATTGAAACCCAACTAGCACATTCTTTAGTGCATATGAAAAAGAAATTAGGAAAAACTTTTGAGGTTTTGGTTGAGGGATATTCAAAAAAATCAGACCAACATTTTTACGGCAGAACAACTCATAATTCAGCTGTAATATTTGAAAAAGGGAATCATAAACTTGGCGATTATGTAATGGTGAAAATTGATGATTGTACATCAGCAACCCTAAAAGGTAAAGTTATTTAAATATGAATAATCAGCAAGCTAAACAAAGATTTGGGATTATTGGGAACAGCCCAAAACTAGCAAGAGCAATTGATGTAGCCTTGCAAGTTGCTCCTACTGAAATTTCAGTTTTGGTGGTAGGAGAAAGTGGTACTGGGAAAGAGAATATTCCAAAAATTATTCATCAGAATAGTAAAAGAAAGCATGCCCCCTATATTGCTGTAAATTGTGGTGCAATACCTGAAGGAACAATTGATAGTGAATTATTTGGACACGAAAAAGGTTCTTTTACTGGAGCGCACGATAGTCGAAAAGGATATTTTGAAGCTGCAAACGGAGGTACTATATTTTTAGATGAGGTTGGGGAGCTACCAATGGCATCACAAGCAAGATTGTTAAGGGTGTTGGAAAATGGAGAGATTATTAAAGTAGGATCTTCCAAAGCTCAACAAACTGATGTTAGAATTATTGCAGCAACAAATGTAAATATATTAGAAGCGGTTAAGCAGGGGAAATTCAGAGAGGATTTATATTACCGACTGAACACGATTAGCATACAATTGCCACCACTACGAAAAAGAGGTGATGATATTTATTTATTATTCAGGAAGTTTGCAGCTGATTTTGCTGACCAATACAATACACCACCAATACGACTTACAGATGATGCTGTAGAAATACTAAAAGATTATAACTGGCCAGGAAACATTAGGCAATTGCGCAATTTTGTGGCACAACTTTCAGTTATTGAAGAAGAAAGAATGATAACAGCTGATAAATTGCAAGAGCAATTACCTAATATTTCAACTGGTGGATTAGTTAAGTTTGAGGACAAAAACAAAGCTGATTTATCAGAAAGAGAAATCCTGTACAAAGTGCTTTTTGATATGAAAAGAGACTTAACGGAACTAAAAAAGATTACTTTTGACTTGATGCAGAAACAAGGAAACACTGAAATAATGCAAATGGCAAACCCTACCCTTTTTAAGGAAACGGATGATACTAACATACTGATAAATCAGAATAATAGAGCAGGATTAATTGAAGTTGAAGAATCTTTATCCTTGTTTGAACAAGAAAAAAGATTGATTGAGAAGTCATTATTAAAACACAAAGGAAAAAGAAAAGATGCTGCTGCTGAGCTTGGAATTTCAGAAAGAACTTTATATAGAAAACTAAAAGAATTCGGATTATAATGAAACTAATTTTAACAATTCTTCTCAGCATTTCCCTTACTTCATGTGGAATTTATTCTTTTACGGGTGCATCAATCCCTACAGAAGCCAAAACAATATCGGTAGACTACTTTAACAACAAGGCAGCTACTGTACAGCCTACATTAAGTCAAGTTTTTACAGAAAGGTTAAAAGACATGTTCCTAGAACAAACTAATTTAAGCCTTAGTGAAAATGAAGGTGACTTAAGCTTTAGCGGTTACATAAGCAAATATCAGATAAAGCCAATGGCAATTAAGGCTAACGAAACAGCTGGTCAAAACCGATTAACAATTGCTGTAAAAGTAACTTATAATAATAGTTTAGATTCCGAAAATAACTTTGAACAAACCTTTAGTCGCTATCGTGATTATGATAGTGCACAAAATATTTCGGATATTGAAAACACTTTAATTGAAGAGATAACGAATGAGTTAGCAGAGGACGTTTTCAATAAAGCATTTGTAAATTGGTAATGGATAACTTAGTAGAACATATTAAAAATCCAAATCAAATAGTTAGTGAGGAAGTCGCTAAACTAGACAGCTTATTACAAGAATTCCCCTACTATCAAACTGCCCAATTACTAATAACCAAAGGACTTTTAAATACTGATAGCATTCGCTATAATCGACAGTTAAAAAAAGCTGCTGCTTATGCTTTAGATAGAAAACAACTTTTTAAAATTATTATCTTAAATAAAGTTGAGCAACCAATCATTGCGAATATCAGCGAAAAAATAGAAGATACTTTGAGAATAGGACAGCCTTTAGCATTTGATAAAGATGAAGAATATTCATTTTCAGAATGGTTAGCTTTATCAAAAGTTAAGAAAATTGATAGAACACCTAAACCAAACACAAGACAGCTAATTGATAATTTTATTGATAAAAAAATTAGCATTAGCAAACCCAAAAAGACTACTTTCTTTAAGCCTATGGATGTAGCCAAGGAAAGTTTAATTGAAAATGAGAGCATAGTCACTCCAACTTTAGCTAATGTTTACTTGGAGCAAGGTCATTATGACAAGGCAATTTCAGCTTACACAAAATTAAGCTTGAAATATCCAGAAAAAAATAGTTTATTTGCAAACCAAATTAAGTTGATCAATAAATTAAAAGAAAAATAAAATGTACACGATTTTTGCAATCCTTATCATCATAACATCTATCCTATTAGTATTAGTTGTCTTAGTTCAAAATCCTAAAGGCGGAGGATTATCATCATCATTTGGAGGAGGAGGTGGAAATCAAATTATGGGCGCTAAAAAAACAACTGACTTTTTAGAAAAAGCAACTTGGACTTTAGCTATCGCATTAATTTCTTTAAGCTTATTATCTAACTTTGCTATCCCAAGAGAAAATACTGAAGATAATATTGAAATAAAAGCACAAGAGCAAATTGACAATGCTGTAATCCCTAACTTACCAGCCAACCCAACACAAGGAGAGTAATTTATTTAGCTGTACATTACAGCAAAAATTTCCTGCTATTTTTAAGAAACATAAACGCTTTGCGTTTTGTCTGACATAATTTTATTTATTTTGGCAGACTATATTATGGCACACTTTGTGCATTAGTACTATTATAAACAACTAATAAAATTATAAATATGTCAAAGATAAATATCATCCCTCTTGCTGACAGGGTAATTGTAAAGCAAGAAGCAGCTGAAACCACTACTGCATCAGGAATTATAATACCAGACACCGCACAAGAAAAACCACAAAAAGGAAATGTAATTTCGTGTGGAAAAGGAACTAAAGATAATCCCATTACTGTGAAAGCTGGCGACACTGTATTGTACGGAAAATATGCAGGAACAGAATTAAAACATGAGGGAGAGGATTATCTTATTATGAGAGAATCAGACATTTTAGCAATCATAAAATAAAACAAAATGGCAAAGAATATAATATTTAATACAGAATCAAGAGATGCATTAAAAAGAGGAGTAGACGCCTTAGCTAATGCTGTAAAGGTAACTTTAGGTCCAAAAGGAAGAAATGTAGTAATTGGAAAAAGTTTTGGAGGACCAATCATAACAAAAGATGGTGTTACTGTAGCCAAAGAAATTGAATTGGAAGATGTAGTAGAAAACATGGGGGCTCAGATGGTTAAAGAAGTAGCTTCAAACACCAATGACTTAGCAGGAGATGGAACGACAACCGCAACAGTGCTTGCACAAGCAATCATTACTGCAGGCTTAAAAAATGTAGCTGCTGGCGCTAATCCTATGGACGTAAAAAGAGGAATTGATAAAGCTGTAAAAGTGTTGATTAAAGACATTAAAAGTCAAGCACAAACAGTAGGAAATTCTTACGATAAGATAGAACAAATAGCAAGCATATCAGCTAATAATGACAATGTAATTGGTTCTTTAATTGCTAAAGCAATGAAGAAAGTAAAAACTGAAGGAGTTATCACTGTTGAAGAAGCAAAAGGAACTGAAACGAAAGTTGAGGTTGTAGAAGGAATGCAATTTGATAGAGGATATTTATCACCTTACTTTATTACAGATGCTGAAAAAATGGAGGCAAATATGGAAAATCCTTTTATACTTATCTATGATAAAAAGATTTCAGCTATGAAAGATTTATTACCTATATTAGAACAAACTGCAAAAGCAGGAAGACCATTGGTGATAATTGCTGAAGATGTAGATGGAGAAGCATTATCTACTTTGGTAGTAAATAAAATAAGAGGTGCATTAAAAGTTTCAGCTGTTAAAGCACCAGGATTTGGTGACAGAAGAAAAGCAATGCTAGAAGATATTGCAATACTAACTAACGGAACAGTAGTTTCAGAAGAAAGAGGGTTTAAATTAGAAAGCACTACTTTAGAAATGCTTGGTACTGCAGAGAAAATTACGATTGATAAAGACAATACAACACTAGTTAATGGCGCTGGAGATTCTAATACTATTAAAGCAAGAATAAACCAAATAAAAGCACAGATAGAAAGTAGTACATCAGACTATGATAAAGAAAAACTACAAGAAAGACTAGCAAAATTAGCAGGTGGAGTTGCTGTATTATATGTTGGGGCGCCTACTGAAGTAGAAATGAAAGAAAAGAAAGATAGAGTAGATGATGCATTAGCTGCTACTAGAGCTGCAGTAGAAGAAGGAATTGTTCCTGGAGGTGGAGTTGCTATTGTAAGAGCAACTGATAAATTAGCTAAACTAAAAGGTGATAATGATGATGAGCAAACAGGAATAAATATTATTACCCGAGCTGCTGAAGAACCACTTAGACAAATAGTTGAAAATGCAGGATTAGAAGGAAGTGTAATTGTTGCAAAGGTGCGTGAAGGAAAAGCAGATTTTGGTTTTAATGCAAAAACTGAAGTATATGAAAACCTTTATAAAGCAGGGGTAATTGACCCAGCAAAAGTAGTTAGAGTGGCACTAGAAAATGCAGCTTCAGTTGCAGGAATGTTATTGACCACTGAGTGTGTTATTGCTGAAATAAAAGAAGATACTCCAGCTATACCTCCAATGGGTGGTGGAGGTATGCCAGGAATGATGTAAAAGAAAATTTATTAGACACATTAAAAGGAATCCCTGCCAAATTGGTGGGGATTTTTTTATCCAAGAGCAGTTCCTCCAGATAAATGTTTATCAACATATCTGAGAATTAAAAGAACAAATATGACTGCTAAAATGGCCATTATTATAATTATTGGCAACCATATTCTTTGAAATTGATTTAATGGTTTATTTACTTCTCTGTTATTTGTTAATGGAGCTATACCAATCCTACAACTCTCACATTTACAAGAATTAAGATCAATACCCATCCCTATAAGATGATCGTGATATTGTTTAATTTCTTCTGTTTGCAATGTATCGATTGACCTTTCTAAAGTATCTGCAATAATTGGAAAAGAAGCATAACTTTCACTAAAAAAAGTGCTTAGTGTTATTAAAAGTAAAATTAGTTTTTTCATAGTTTAAAAAGATAATTTATATTATCATCAAACTCCAACAAATGAAGCTGATAGAATTAAGACATATTTACAAAGAACACGACTAAATATGAGTATTAAAAACAGTGTTTTCATTATTAACTTAATAAAACCAAAAATAATAACATACCCAAAGCTAACAAAACTAATCCTAAAAAAGCCTTAGCTGTTTTAGATCCTCTTTTTTTTGCGTTTATTCCGCTTACAATGGAAGTAACTATTGAAACTAAAGTTAATATCAAATAAGGAAAAGGATTTCCATTATGCACCAAGGAGCTAGCTAGAGAAAGAAATGCAAATACAATAGCTGCTAAAGCAGATAACACTGATAGAAATACAAATAGGTTACCATTTGGTTCAGTTTTTTCTTTAGGCATTTCAATTTCTTCTTTTTTATGGACAATATCTGGATTTATTATTAATGGAGAGATTCCACTTCTACAACTCTCACACTTACAAGACTTCAAATCAATACCCATTTGCTGTAAGCTATAATGATATTGTTTAATTTCTTCTGTTTGTAATGTATCGATTGTCATTTCTAAAGTATCTACAATAATTGGAAAAGAAGCAAAACTCACATTGCTAAATGTAGTTAGCGTTATTAAGAGTAAGAATAGTTTTTTCATGATCAACTTATTTATTTTGTTGTTTTTTATCATTAAAGCCTTTAATAATTCAAAATCTCTTCCAATTTGGTGGGGATTTTGATTTTTACGCTAATAAATCTGGACTGATATCATAATTCATAAACCCTCTGACAATCCAGACGAATAGTAAAATCATCATAACAATTAACCACACGCCCATTGTTACAAATATAGATTTGTAATTAGTTTTTTGCTTTTGCCTAGTTTGTCCATTTTTCATAGCATTATTAATGCCTTTAAATTTTTTACAATCAACACACCTGCAATCCTGAATATCAAAACCCAGCTTTTGCATTCTAAGATGGTACTCTGCAACTGTTTCAGTCTGTACCGTATCTCGTTTTATTTCCAAAGTAGCAGTAAGTGGAAAAGAGGCATAACTCAAATTCATAAATGTAGTTAGCGCAATTAAAAGTAGGAATAGTTTTTTCATATCTTTATTATTTTTAGTGAATCTTTTGGTTCAATTATTCGCCATTTTATAAGTTGAGCATCACTCCAATCAATTGAGTTATTTTTAGTTTTAATTTCTAAATTTCCAGAAGGTTCAACATCATTTTTATGCTGCAAATAATTGGCAGTAATTTCTAATGCCGCATTGATTGCGGCATCAACAGGTATACCTACATTATTATACTACCCAAAAAGAGCTAGAGGAAAGATAAAATTATAAAAATTATTCTCATATATTCAATATTACATAGCTATAAACTCCCAGTCGAAAAATAATATTCCAACCAAGAATACGATAAGAATTGCAGCAATCAAAACAAAAGGTAATATCCCAATAATAAAGCCTGCAATAGCAAAACCATTCGGTTTATGTTTAAACCCAATTGCTCCAAAAATGATAGCCAAAAGGAAAAACAAGAGACTAATAGGGTTAGATAAAACAATAGCTAAAATTCCTAAAGCAGCAGAAAGAATTGATAAAATTCCCCAGACAGGATTACCTCCTCTATAGGTTGGTAATTCTACATTGGCATTTACACTAATTTTTGTTTGTTGAGTCTCAGTAACAGGGAATGAAGCATAACTCACATTAGTAAATGAAGTTAGAATAATTAAAAGTAGTATTAGTTTTTTCATCATTCAATAAGTTTAGTTTAAATACAAAACAAAAATAAATAACCTAAAACAAAGTGTTATGCTATGCATAGTAAATTAAAAAGCTCTACCGATACGGCAGAGCTTTTCAATAAAAACCAACAGTCTAATTACATATCGTTAATCTACATTATCGTGCAAAAAAGAATTATTTTGTTTTAATTCTGTAGAATTATTTTTCCCATCACTTAAAGTATAAGTTGATATCTCATTTTCAGCTGAATGAGAAGTTGCATCTAACTCAATCTGATTACGCTTATAAGCAGGTATATCTTCCAGGTTCGTTAAACCTGAAGGTGTGCGCAACTGCTGAGAAATAGCTCGCAACCTGCTTTCACGCTCCCTAGCTTCAACTTTCATATTATCTAAACTAACTTTAGGATTGCTTTCCAAAGTTCTTAATGTCTCAACTTCTTCCTCATCATCCATTTCTAAGACAACTGTCTTCATTTCTACTTTTGATTGTTCCTTCAGAATAGAACTAATTACTTGATCAGGAGTTTCTTCTTCCTCATCAATATTCAATTCAAAAACAATCTTTTTTTCTTCAGCAATTTGAGGGATTGTCTCGACAGTTTCAGGTATTCCAAAAGTCATTGTTTCATCAATTGGAGCAACATATTCCTCCTCTTCCAAATCCAAAATGTGCTGAGGACTTTCGTTTGATAATAAATCTACAACAGGATCAATGCTAAAAGAAGATTCAGTCTTCTCATTAATTTTAATACTCTCTTCATCCAAACCAACAATAGTTGTTCCTTTCGGTTTTCTTTTTTCCTCAAAACCTGTCGCCACAACTGTTACACTTACAGCTGCACCTAATTCAGGGTCAATACCAATACCCTCAATAATATTTACATTTCGACCAGCTGCTTCTTGTATTTTATTTTTAATTTTAAATAGCTCTGACATTTTAATTTCATCATCTCCATTACCAGTTACTATTTTTAACAATACTTGCTGAGCACCAGTAATATCGTTATCATTTAATAGTGGAGAATCCAAAGCTCCCATTACAGCCTCAATCGCTCTATTTTCACCTTCAGCAATTGCTTGTCCCATTACAGCAGTACCGCTATTTTCTAACACCTTACGAGCATCATTTAAGTCAATATTAACTAATAAATGTTGTGAAATTACTTCAGCAATTCCTTTTGTAGCAGTATTCAAGACCTCATTTGCTTTCCCGAATGCTTGAGTAAAAGTAAGATCACCATATACTTCAATCAACTTATCGTTATTAATTATTAATAAAGTGTCAACATATTTTTTTAACTCGGCTAAACCATCTTCAGCATATTGCTTACGATAACCTCCCTCTGTAGAAAACGGATTCGTAACCACACCCACAGTCAGAATTCCTTTTTCACGCGCAATTTCAGCAATTACAGGAGCAGCACCCGTACCAGTACCACCACCCATACCGGCAGTTAAAAACAACATTTTAGTATTTGCATCCAACAGTTCAATAATTCTATCAGCACTTTCTTCAGCCGCTTTTCTACCTACTTCAGGATTAGAACCTGCTCCTAAACCTTCAGTTAAGTTAGCTCCTAACTGAATTTTAATTGGCACTGGACTTGCTTCAAGAGCTTGTGCATCTGTGTTACAGATCACAAAATCCACACCTTTAATTCCATGTTCGAACATATAATTTACAGCATTACTACCTCCACCTCCAATACCCATCACTTTTATTTGTGACGATTGGTTTTTTGGCATTTGGAAATCCATTCCTAAGTCAATTGCGCTCATAATTTTCTTTTTTAAAATTAATTTATTAATCTATATTTTCTTCTGTAAACCATCCTGAAATCCTATCCATCAAGGTTGGCTCGATACTTTGCTCTACATCTACTGGTAATACATCAATTGTATCCTTTGTAACAGGATCCGCTATTCTTTTTGGAGCATTAGTATATTCTGCATGCTCAAAACCTTTAAGAACTAAACCAACACCTGTTGCATACATTGGACTAACAACAGTATCCTTTGACTCGCTTCCTAAATGTTCATTAGGGTAACCTATACGCGTTTCCTTTCCTGTAACAAAAGCAACTAACTGCTTTAGGTTTCTTATCTGCGCGCCACCTCCAGTAATTACTATTCCTGTCATCAATTTATTTTCATAACCAGAAACTTTAATCTGATGATATACCAAGTCAATAATCTCTTTATAACGAGAACCTATAATTTCTGATAAGTTTTTTACTGCTATTTCCTTTGGCTCCCTTCCTCTTAATCCTGGAATTGAAACCATTACATTTTCCTGATCCTCTGTGTACATTGCTGAACCAAATTTTACTTTCAACAACTCTGCCTGTTTTTCCAAAATAGATAATCCCGTTTTAATATCCTTAGTAATCACATTTCCACCAAAGGGAATTACTGCAGTATGACGAATAATATTATCTAAAAAGATAGCCACATCAGTAGTACCACCACCAATATCTACCAAAGCAACTCCTTCTCTTAACTCATCATCATCCAAGGTAGCAACTGCTGAAGCAAAAGGTTCCAGCACTAATTCTTTAGGGGTTAAACCCGCTTTTTCCACACACCTTATTATATTACGCACAGCACCAACTTGAGCAGTAATTACATGAAAATTAGCTTCTAACTTTACTCCAGCCATACCTTTAGGGTCTTGTATTCCATCTTCACCATCCACAGTGTATTCTTGAGGGATAACATGAATTACTTCTTCACCTGGAATAGTAATTAGCTTAAACATATTGGATTTCAACTTATCAATATCGGCTTTTTCGATCTCAATCTCAATATTATCTCTAACCAATTCTCCTCTATGTTGTAAGCTTTTTATATGCTGACCAGCAATACCGACAAAAACCTCATCAATTTCAATTCCTGACTTTTTCTTTGCCTCACTAATTGCCTCTTTTATTGAGTCAACAGTTTTATCAATATTAGCTACAATTCCTCTAGCTACTCCATTAGAAACAGCTCTACCAGTACCTAATATCTCTAACTTCCCATACTGATTTTTCCTACCAATCATAACAGATATTTTGGTGGTCCCAATATCAAGACCTACCATGTAATCTCCTGCATTTATATGTTGATTGTTCTCTTCCATTTCTTATTTTTTTGTACAAACAATTTGATTATTATATGCTAAACTAATCTCACTATAATTTTCCCACCCTTTAACAGGCATTGCTTGTTTATAAAACTGATATAAGTTTCCTAACTTTTTATTCACATCTGTAAGTGTACCAAAATGTATTTTCTGACTGCCTACCCTAGGAATAATGATTACTTCATTATTGTTAAAATGCAACTGAGTAATTTGTGATTTCCAGAATTTCTCCTTATTTATTCTTTCTACAAAACTGAAAATACTTGAATGATTCGACTCATTCACCTCTCCAGTTACAACCAAAACTCTTGGCGTGTATTCGCTTGATAAAGGCATTTTCATTCCTTGTTCATCCAAATAATAATCGGTATTATCAGTTTTAATGCGAACTACCGCCTTCCTTTGTTGTAAGTTAATATTAATCACACCTTCTTGATTGCTGTATACCTGCGCATTTTTAACAGCTGGATGCTGCAAAAAAGCTACCTCCAATTCGTTCAAATAAAAATTTGAAAGAGCAACACTATCAAAACTAAAATTATGTTGTTCAATATATTTTAAAGCAATCTGTTCAGTCATAAATTCATCTTCTGACACTTCAATATTGATTTGATTTAAGAACACCATTTGCTTATTTTGCTTTTGATTCGTAAACGACAAAACCACAACCATCAATGACAATAGCATTCCCCACTTTAATATTTGCAATACTTTTTTCATTAGTTAAGCATATGTTTTATGGGTTGTGCTAAAGTACCAATATCGCCAGCTCCTAGAGTAATCAACACATCTAAATTTTCTCTTTCCAATATTTTTAACAACTCCTGCTTACTACATGTTTCTTTTTTTGGACTAGTACACAAATCCAACAACATTCTAGCGTTTACACCCTCAATTGGCAATTCTCTTGCAGGATATATATCTAACAAAATAAGCTGGTCGGCTAAAGATAATGAAACCGCAAATTCTTGCGCAAAATCCTTAGTGCGGGAAAACAAATGTGGCTGGAATACTACAGTAATCTCTCGCTCAGGAAATAAAATTTTTGCTGCATTTATTGTGGCACTTACTTCTTGAGGATGATGTGCATAATCGTCAACATAAGCTAAATCTTGTGTATTGATGTGAACATCAAATCTTCTATTTATTCCTTTGAAAGTGTCTAATCCCTTTACAATATCTTCACATGAAAGCCCTAAATAACAGGCAACTGCTGAAGCAGCAATTGCATTACTCACATTGTGTATTCCTGGTAAAATAAATGACAATCCTTCTTGCTTTTTTTCATAAGTCATGCCTGGCATAATATCCATAGCTGTCAAATCAAAAATCATTTTCCCATCTTTGACTTTTATATTTTCAGCAGAGTAATCCGCTTTATTTACTGCTGAATAAGTTAACTTCATTCCATGATCAGGAGTCGGAAAATCAATCTTTATGGATTCCTCCAACAATAATAAACCATTGGGTTTTATTTGAGATGCAAACTGCTTAAATGCATTATGTAAATCTTGTTTGTCCTTATAAATATCCAAATGATCAGCATCCACAGAAGTAATAATTGCTATATCAGGTTGTAATTGCAAAAAAGACTTATCGTATTCATCTGCTTCCACAATAAGGATATTTCCTTTTTCAGCTAACATTAAATTTGAATTATAATTCTTGCTTATACCTCCCAAAAAGGCTGTAGATTGTTTCCCTGCATGATTCAAAACATGAGCCAAAATTGCAGAAGTTGTTGTTTTACCATGTGTACCCGCAACAGCAATAGTAAAAGATTCTTTGCTTATCATCCCTAACACCTCAGCTCTTTTGTGCAGATTAAATTCTTTATCCTTAAAATAATTTAGCACTCTATTTTCCTCAGAAATTGCAGGAGTATAAATAACTAAAATTTCATTATAAGTAGCATCTTGTATGTATTGCGGGATATTTTCTACTGCATCATTGTAATGAATTTTGACTCCTTCACTTTCCAGTTCAAGACATAAATCTGATTGTACTTTATCATAACCACAAACCTGTTTCCCCTGAGCATTAAAATAGCGTGCCAAAGCACTCATTCCAATCCCTCCAACACCAATTAGGTAAATATGTTTGTATAAATCTATATTCATTTTATTAAACCCAAAGCAATTTCTGCTATCCTATCTGCTGCATCTTTAACAGCTAATTTTTTAATATTATTACTTAACTTTTCTTGCTTACTACTATCTGTTATTAATTCCAGTAGCGTAAGTACAAGTTTACGGCTTGCATCCTTATCCTTAACAAGTAAAGCAGCATTCTTATTAACCAAGGATTGTGCATTTTTATACTGATGATTTTCGGACACATTAGGAGAGGGAACCAAGATAATTGGCTTCCCTACACAACACAATTCTGAAATAGCAATTGCTCCAGCACGCGAAACAATAACATCAGCAGCAGCATAAGCTAAATCCATATCTTTTATAAAAGTATATGCCTGTATTCCATCCACTCCAACCTTATTAGTAATCTCTTTAGCTTGATTCTGAAAAGAAATCCCTGTTTGCCAAATTAAGTTAACATTAGCCGTTTCAAAATCAGCTATATTTTCAGCAATAGCATTGTTTATTGTACGCGCACCCAAACTACCACCAACTACCAAAACAGTTGGCTTTGAAACATCTACACCAAACAGTTTTCTACCTTCCTCAACTTTCGTATCAAAACTTAAAATATCTTCACGGATAGGGTTTCCTGTAATAATCAATTTTTCATTTCCAAAAAATCTCTCCATATTATCGTAAGCTACACAAACCTTTTGAACATATTTTGCTAAAATTTTATTGGTAATTCCTGGATAAGAATTTTGCTCTTGAATAAGTGAAGGCACCCCATTATTAGCAGCTGCAAAAAGCAAAGGACCACTAGCATAACCACCAGTTCCAATTGCTAAATCAGGTTTAAATTGTTTGATGGTTTTTCTTGCTTTCAGCAAGCTACTTACCACCTTAAAAGGAAATAATAAATTACGCCTACTAAAGTTTCTTTGCAAGCCACTAATCCAAAGTCCGACAATTTTATATCCTTCTGCTGGAATTTTTTCCATTTCCATTCTGTCTTCAGCACCAACAAATAGAAACTCTACTTTATCTACTTTTTTTTCTAACGCTTTTGCAATTGCTAAGGCAGGGAAGATATGTCCTCCCGTACCACCTCCGCTAATGATTACTTTAAGCTTTTTCATACTTTCTGTCTGTTGCATCTCTGCTTACACTTAATACTATCCCAATTGCAATACACGAAAATACAATTGAGGTTCCTCCCATACTTATAAGTGGTAGGGTTTGCCCTGTAACTGGCAATACCTCTACTGAAACTAACATATTTATTAAGGCTTGAAAAACTAATGAAAACATTAAACCCGTAGCTAGTAAACTACCAAAGACACTCTCTACTCTCAATGCAATTCTAATGGCTCTGAACATTAAAATCAAATAAAACAACAAAGCTAATACACCTCCAAACAAACCATATTCCTCAATAATAATTGCATAAATAAAATCGGAAGATGAATAAGGTAAAATATTTCTTTGTGTACTTTTTCCTGGACCAACTCCTGTCATCCCTCCATTTTGTATGGCTACCAACGCTTGTGTTTGCTGAAAATCTTTAGTCTGCTCATCTCCCTTAGCATCAACAAAATAACTATCAATACGACTTACCCAAGTAGCTGACCTTGGCATAATTTTTGTTCCTAAAGGAGTAAATTTAGCAGTCGCATAAATAGTAAGTGCTCCTACAAAAGCAAATCCTATAATCGCTGCAATAAATTTAATACGAATTTTCCCAACAAACATTAGTACCAAACCATTAATAAACACCAAAGCTGCAGTTGAAAAATTATTTGGTAAAATTAACACACACACCAAAATTAAAGGTCCTAAAACATGCCAAAATAATTCTTTAAAATCATGTAGAGAATCCCTTTGCTTACTAATCTGCCTTGCCATATAGACGAGTATTGCCAACTTGGCTACATCAGAAGGTTGAAATTGTTGACCAGCAATTTGCAACCACCTTGACGCTCCGTTAACACTTACCCCTATAAGCAAAACTAAAACCAGTAAAAACAAGCTAAAAAGAAATCCTAACTGTCCTATTTTTGAAAAATACTTAAACTTGATTTTATGCACAACATACATAGCAAACAAACCCAATAATAATTTAGTAATATGACTAAATAAAAAATGCCAACCAGCAGTACTGTATACTACTAATATAGAAGACAAAGACAAAGCAAGGACTACTCCCCAAATTGTTCTATCTCCTTCTAAATTGATATTTTTTATCCAAGAACTCATTTACAGATTACGAACTTGTTTTTTAAACTGCATACCTCTATCTTCATAATTAGCAAATAAATCAAAACTCGCACAAGCTGGTGACAACAAAACAACATCCTGCTTGCCCGCTAATGCATAAGATTGATTTACAGCCTCCTGCATATTTGATGCCTGAACAATAATTTCTACTTTTCCTTTGAAAGCTTCAATAATATTTTCATTACTTTCTCCTAAACAAATAATTGCCTTTACCTTTTTATCAACCATTTCAGTTAACTCAGCATAGTCATTTCCTTTATCTACCCCGCCAACTATCCACACCACATCTTTAGTCATGCTTTCAAGAGCGTACCAACAAGCATTTAAATTAGTTGCTTTAGAATCGTTAATAAAATCGATACCATGTACTGTAAGTACATATTCCAATCTGTGTTCTACATTTTGGAAATCAATCATTGCTTGACGAATAACCGTATCCTTTACTTCAAAAACTCTTGCTGCCATAGCGGCTGCCATTGAGTTAAAAATATTGTGCCTGCCTTGTAGGGCTAGTTCTTGCATGGTCATAGTAGTATTATTTAAATTAATTGTTATTTTATTGTTATTGTAAAATCCACCTTCTGTTTGCTTAGTTGTTAATGAGATAGGGAGTTTTTTTGCTTTTGTTGTGAGTACCTCCATCATTGCATCATCTGCATTATAAATTAGTACATCTTGCGTAGTTTGATTTTCAGTAATCCTGAATTTTGATGCCGCATAATTTTCCAATTTATTATTATATCTATCCAAATGATCAGCAGAAATATTTAACAACATAGCTACATCACTTCTGAATTTCTGAATACCATCCAACTGAAAACTACTCAATTCCAAAACGATATAATCATAATCACGCTCAGCTAAAGAAAGTGCAAACCCAACACCTACATTTCCTGCAACAAGCACATCATATCCTGCACTTTTCAGTACATGCCCAAGCAGTAAAGTAGTTGTGGTTTTTCCGTTACTGCCTGTAATAGCTGCAATTTTTGCATTGGTATATCTAAAAGCAAATTCTATTTCAGAAATTACAGGAATCTCTTTTGCAATTAATTGCTGAATCAAATCTACATTATCAGGAATTCCTGGACTTTTAATCACCTCATCTGCATTTAAAATTTTAGCAGATGAATGCTTTTGTTCCTCCCACTCAATCTCATTATTTAAAAGAACTGCTTTATTTTCATCCGTGATTGTTCCTTTATCCGAAACAAAAACATCAAATCCTTTCTTCTTTGCTAAAACAGCCGCACCAATTCCACTAATCCCAACTCCTAGTACGACTATTCTTTTTGCCATTACCTCAGCTTTAAAGTAACTATTGTTATAACTGCTAACATGATTCCAACAATCCAAAACCGTGTTACAATTTTACTTTCGTGCATTCCTAATTTCTGGTAATGATGATGCAATGGAGCCATCTTAAAGACACGCTTGCCAACACCAAATTTCTTTTTTGTGTATTTGAAATAACCTACTTGTAGTATTACTGATACATTTTCAATTAAAAATATCCCACACAAAATAGGGATAAGTAATTCTTTACGAATTAGGATAGCAACTACAGCAATAATACCCCCTAAAGCCAAAGATCCTGTATCACCCATAAATACTTGTGCTGGATAAGAATTGTACCACATAAACCCTACACAAGCCCCAACAAAAGCGGACATATAAATCACCAATTCCCCTGTATTGGGAATATACATTATATTCAGATAGTCGGCAGCAATTATATTACCAGACACATAGGCAAAAAGGGCAAGTGTGGCTCCAATTATTGCTGAAGTACCTGTCGCTAAACCATCTAAACCATCAGTCATGTTTGCTCCATTGGAAACTGCTGTTATGATAATTACTACTATCAGAATAAAGAATATCCAAGCAAAATCTTTTGCGGAATCTCCCATCCAAGAAGTTAGATCTTGATAGTCAAATTCATTATTTTTAAAGAAAGGAGTTGTTGTTTTTGAGGATTTCTGAGCTAGATCAACCGAACCAATTATTTCAGTTTCTAAAGAAAGTTTCACCTCTTCTTTCACTACAATATCAGAATGGAAAACCATTACTAAACCAACAATTAAACCAATCCCTACTTGTCCTAAAATCTTAAATCTACCAGCAAGACCTTCTTTGTCTTTTTTATACACCTTGATATAATCATCAATAAAACCAATTGCACCTAGCCAAAGGGTAGATACAATCATAATAATGATATATATATTATCCAATTTAGTAAATAATAGGGTAGGAATAAGAATAGCTGCCAATATGATTAAACCACCCATAGTTGGCGTTCCTTTTTTACTTTCCTCACCTGCTAAACCCAATTCCCTTACTTGTTCTCCAATCTGTTTATTACGGATTATATTAATAATCTTACCCCCAAAAACTAAAGACACTAAAAGGGAAGTGATAATTGCCATTGCTGCACGAAATGAAATATATTGAAACAGTCCTGCTCCAGGAAAATCATAGGTGTTTTGTAGGTATTCGAATAAATAGTATAGCATTATTGTTTAATTATATTTAATGATTGTTTAAGTTCTTCTATATCGTCAAATGGAAATTTTTCACCATTAATTTCTTGATATTTTTCGTGTCCTTTTCCTGCGACCAAAACAATATCATTGGCACTAGCTAGGCGGCAAGCTGTTTTTATGGCTTGTTTCCTGTCGATAATTACCAATACTTTTTTCTGCTGAACAGGGTCAAGCTCTTGAATCATATCTTCTATAATTGCATCTGGATTTTCACTTCTTGGATTATCTGAAGTAAGGATAACTTGATTGCTTAAATTACAAGCCACAGCCGCCATCAATGGACGCTTAGCCTTATCTCTATCGCCACCACAACCTACTACTGTTATCAACTGCTCAGTGTTTGTTCTAATATTATTAACAGTAGCAAGTACATTCTTAAGTGCATCATCTGTATGCGCATAATCAACTATTGCAGTAATTTTTTCTTCTGATTGTAAATATTGAAATCTTCCTTCAGGTGATTTAAGCATACTCAATGCTGTAAGCACTTCATGGTCTTCAAAACCAAACTGATTAGCAACAGCATAAACTGAAAGCATATTGTAGGCATTAAAATCTCCTATCAATTTTACCCAAACATCAACTTTATTTATGTTTAACAACATTCCCTCAAATTGATTTTCGAGCACTCTACATTTATAGTTCGAAACCGATTTTAATGAATAAGTATATTTTTGGGATTTCGTCCCCTCTAGCATTTTCATTCCATTTTTATCATCTTTATTTGTAAGTGCAAAAGCTGATTTTGGCAATAGGTCAAAAAATGATTTTTTCACATCTCTGTATTCAGCAAAGCTGTTATGGTAGTCCAAATGATCCTGAGTAAGATTCGTAAAAACACCTCCAGTAAAATTTAGACCTGAAATCCTGCCTTGGGCAATAGCATGAGAACTCACTTCCATAAAACAATATTCACAGCCTTGAGCAATCATCTCATTTAATAAAAAATTAATTTGCAAAGCATCAGGAGTAGTATGAGTAGATGGAATAATTTTATCAATAATTTTATTCTGAATAGTAGAGAGCATTCCAACTTTTACATTCATTATAGAAAACAGTTGTGCTAACAAACTCACAATAGTTGTTTTCCCATTTGTACCAGTCACTCCTACTAGTTTAATTTTTTCAGAAGGATTATCGTAAAAATTAGCAGCTATAATTCCTAAAGCAATATTATTATCCTCCACCTCTACATAGGTAATATTATCATCCAAGTTAGTAGGCATATCCTCCAACACAATAACTTTAGCCCCTGAATCAATCGTTTGTGAGATATAAGCATGCCCATCTGACTGAGTTCCTTTTAAGGCAACAAACAAAGAAGCCGCTTTCACTTTTCTAGAATCAAAAGCAATATCAGCTACCTCAACATTTGTAGACCCAATGATTTTTACAAAACTTACTTTATATAATAGCTCTTGTAAATTCATTAGGCCAATTCCAATTTAATTAGACTTCCTTTAAAGAACCTATTTCCTTTTGAAATTGATTGAGATTGAACCGAACCACTTCCCGTAATTTCTACAACTAAACCGTACGATTCTAACAAGTAAATAGCATCTTGAATTGCCATTCCTCTTAAATCAGGCATATTGCCATTCCTCAAATCTCTTTCTATTTTTCTAACTTCTAATGACACCTGTGTTTTTGTAGTACTAGCAACCATCCACTGCTCATCTGATACGATTCTATTTATATCAAAATTTGCTAATACATTATTTGCATCCTCAACATGTCCATGCTTCACTTTAGGTAAACTTACCATCACATCTGACTGCTGCAAAGCTTTATGAATACTCATATCAGAAGCATATACCTTGTCAGCCAATTCCTTAAATATAGGAGCCGCAACCGAACCTCCATAATGTCCATTTTCTCTAGGATTATTTATCACTACTATGCAAGAGTACCTTGGGTTATCGGCAGGAAAGAAACCAGCAAAAGAAGCTTGATATTCCTTTTCCTCACCTTCAGCTCTATTATTAAAATTAATTACTGTTGTTCCTGTTTTTCCAGCAATCAGATAATTACTTGTTCTGATATTTCTAGCTGTTCCCTCTTCAACCACACCAATTAGTAAAGGTATTACCGTTTTAATTGTAGACTTTGAACAAATTGCAGGGTTTATCACCTGGGTAGCATGCTTTTCAATTATTTGTCCGTCACGACTAATAGCAGATGTAAAAATTGGCTTCACCATTTTCCCTTGATTTGCTATAGCGTTGTAAAAGGTAAGCATATGTATTGGTGTCAACTGCATTTCATATCCTATCGACATCCAAGGAAGTGTAACCCCTGACCAACCTCCCTTGTTAGGAATAGGGGATTTTAAATTATTAGGAAAAGGCAACTCCAATTCCAAAGGAGTGCTCAACCCCATCTTATAAATTCTATCAGTAAATGCAGTAGGATTACTTTTATAGTTGTCAAAAATGATACGAGAAATACCAACATTAGAGGAATTTATAAATGCATTCTTAATTGTGATATTATCATATACTTCTAATTTAGAATCTATCATCACTCTATCATAGAAAGTAAATTTTCCACCATAAATTCTGACAGAATCTTCAACTTTAAAAAACCCATCTTCTAAACCTGCAATTACTGAAGCTAGCTTGAATGTTGAACCTGGAGAAACATGTTTTGCCATAGCGTAATTGAAGTTTTCTCTCACACTACCATCTTCTTGTTTTTTAAGATTCGCAATCACTTTCACTTCACCAGTAGCAACTTCCATCAATACCACACAACCCCAATCGGCATTGTTATTAATAAGCGTATTTTCCAATGCTTTTTCTGCCACATCTTGCATATCAGTATTAATGGTGGTTACTACATTATTCCCTGCTCTAGGTAATCTATTACTTTCAGCATCTTGTGGCACCCAAATTCCTTTTGCAATTTTTCTTTTAAGATGTATCCCATCAACACCTGAAAGAGTTTGATTAAATGCTCTTTCAATTCCCACAGGATTAACACCTCTTAACACGCCTACTGTCCTTTGAGCTAACAAGCCAAATGGCTTTTCTCTATTTGGTCTTTGCTCTGCAATTAAGCCTCCTTTATTTTGCCCCAATTTAAGGATTGGCATTTTCTTCAAGGCATTTAGCTCATTGTGAGTTACCTTATTTTGCAACAAAATATATTTGTTCTTTTTAGCTTCTTTTGAATTCCGCAGAAACAATTCATATTCCGCAGGAGTTTTATTTTCAAATAGCTGAGCTAACAAAACAGAAAGCTCAGTAACATCCGAATTAAATAAAGTTTTATTCATCACACTCATATCCAAACGCACATCATAAAGCGGCATAGAAATTGCCAGTAAAGCACCATCATCAGCAATGATATTTCCTCTTGGCGCTTCAACTGTAAAATATCTTGGCTGACTGCTTGTATTAATGGCTACACTAAACTGCTGAACTTTTACAATTTTAGCAAATACACCAAATGCAATAAACACTATAACCAGGTAAAGCCCCGTTATTCTATTGTTAGTGTTTTTTACTTTATTAATCATTTCTTATTTCAATAATGACTGGTGGAGCTAAAGATGTAGCAAGGCCTTTATCTGAAACAATTTCTTCAATAACTGACCGTCTATACATACTCATCAAGTCCGACTTTGTAGTTATATAAACCAAACGCAAATCAGCAACCTCTTTTTCTAAAGAGATAGATTCTTTCAGTAAGTGCTCGGCACGAAAAGAAATTCTTATGTTCAACAAGATTAACAACACAATAAATAATAAAAATGGGATGTATTTTTGATTTCCCAGATCAGCAATAAACTCACCTTTCAAAATAGAAAGCAATGAATTTGTATTTTCTTTCACAACACTCATTTATCCTTTTTCGGCTATTCGTAGTTTTGCACTTCTAGCTCTCGAGTTTTCCGTTATCTGTTCTTTAGTTGCTACCATTACTTTTCGAGTTACTTCTTTTAAATCTTTAATCGGATTCCCAAAAAAATCTTTTTCCAAGACTCCTTCAATATTCCCTTTTTTCATTAAATTTTTAACCATTCTATCCTCTAAAGAGTGATATGACATTACGACTAAACGACCTCCCTCATTCAACATATCTACAGCATCCAAAAGCATTTCTTCCAAAGCCTTCATCTCGTCATTCACCTCAATACGGATAGCTTGAAAAATACGCGCTAAAAACTGATTTCTATTTTTCTCAGGAACTATATGCCCTACTACTTCAATTAATTGATTGGTAGTAACAATAGTTTCAATTTCTCTTGCGTTTACAATTTCTCTTGCAATAGCTCTTGAATTTCTGAGCTCACCATATTTAAATAAGATATTGGCTAAATCCTGCTGACCATATTCATTCACCACCTGTTTTGCTGACAAAGGAGAATTTATATTCATTCGCATATCCAACTCTCCATCAAAACGAATAGAGAAGCCTCTTTCCGCAACATCAAACTGATGAGAAGAAACACCCAAATCTGCTAATAAACCATCAATTTTACGCACCCCTTCCATTCTTAAAAAATTCTTTAGATGTCTAAAATTGGCATTTATCAATTTAAACCCATCTCCTAACAAAGCGTTTTCATGAGCATTTTTATCCTGATCAAAAGCATATAATTTACCTCCGTCAAGATTTTTTAGAATTAATTTAGAATGTCCGCCACCACCAAAAGTAACATCAACATAAATCCCTGTAGGCTTAATGTCTAACCCTTCAATACATTCGTTTAATAATACTGGATTATGATATTCCATCCGACTCATTTTGGGGCTGATTTCCCATCACATCCTCAGCCAGATTTCCAAAGTCTACTAATGTCTCGGCTACAGAAGCCTCATACTTATCTTTATCCCAAATTTCAATCATATTTACTGAGGATGACAATACCAACTCTTTATGCAAACCAGCAAAGCCATATAAATCTTTAGGAATTAAAAATCGTCCAGTACTGTCCACATCCACTACCTTTAAACCTGACATGTACGATCTTATAAAATCATTATTCTTTTTAACAAAACGATTCAACTTACTGACTTGAGCAACTACTTTCTCCCATTCTGACATAGGGTGTATCTCCAGGCATTTATTGAAAACCGACCTTTTAATCACAAATCCATCTCCCAACACATTTTTCAATTGCTTTTTCAGGGCAGCAGGAAACATCACACGCCCTTTGGCATCTGCTTTACATTCGTATGTCCCTATTACATTTATCACTTTATTTTACTTTGAATCTGGGTGCTAATATATGCATAAATCCCACTTTATCCCACTCTACACCACTTTGTTGATAACTTAACCCACTAACTACTATTTTCACTGTATTCCCTTCTAGACATTGCGGTTAACAAATATTTTCGTTTCTTTGTAGATTAAAATCAGAACTCATATGGTTAAGGAAGAAGGGAAATTCAAATGGCTTGAAGAAGGTGACGGAGGGAAACCTATTATACTATTACATGGTTTAATGGGTGGGGTTGAGAACTTTGGTGAGATGGTTGATTTTATCTCTGAAGAATACAAAGTTTACGGTTTGGACCTAAAACTTTTTGAAGGAAGTATCCTTAAAGTTTCTGTAAAATCCTTAAGCGATTACTTATACGAATTTATGAATCACCTTGGACTTTCATCAGCAATATTGCTTGGGAATTCAATGGGAGGACATATTGCTCTTATCTTTTCAAAAGAATA